>CALGFI010000038.1 GCA_937881155.1 uncultured bacterium
GCCGGGATCGACCTGTACACGTTCAGCGCGTTCATGATGGTCGGCGTCCCTGCGCTCACGGGGCTCGCGCTCGGCGCGTTCAGCTGGCGGCGACATCGCGACCCGCTGCTGTTCCTTCTGGTGATGCTGGCCACGGCGGCGTTGTTCATGACGACGCCGTACGTCGGCTACCTGGACAACCTCGTCGTCCTGTACTTCCTCTCGTTGATCCTCGCCTTCTTCGAACCGGCTCGGACGTCGTGGGGTGCGCGGGTCGCGCTGTTCGTGCTGGGGATCGCCGCCGCGTACACGCACCCGACGACGTGCGTCGTGTTCGGGGCATCGTTGACTGCGCTGTTCGGCCTGCGCGTCCTGACGAGCCGATTCCACCTGGGACCCGCCTTGAAAGAGCTCGGGCCCTCGCTCATGGCGACCGGCTTCGGGATGATCTTCGGCCTCGCGACGTGGCTCACGGCGCCGTGGGGCGTGGCCGGCTCCCTCGCCGACGCCGCGCTTCCGCCGCCCTACACGCGCGAGGTCTTCATGAAGCGGCTGGACAGCTGGATCGACTCGCTCCAGCCGGCGATCGTCGTTCCGCTCATCCTGCTCGCGATCGGCTGGACGATCTGGCGCTCGCGCAGGGACCGACAGCCCTCGGACGGCTTCGGCACGATCTCGGCCGTCCTTCTTCTGCCGTTGATCGGATGCTTCGGTTGGGTCACCGGCGCCGCGTATCCGTACTACCGGTTCATGAACGCGACGGTCGCGCTGTTCGCTCTCACCGGTCTCGGCGCGTACGTCGCGATCAGGTGGCTGCTGGGGCGCGAGGGCGCCGCGCGGATCGCGGGCGTAGTTGCATCGATGCTGATCGTCGCGTCGATCGGGTACGTCTGGGCGAGCGGCCGTGAGGCGTCGAACTGGGCGGACCCCGATAGCCAGTGGATCGACCAGCCCACGCGAACGGCGCTCGCGGCGACCACGGCGATCGCCGAGTCTCGGCCGGACGATGCGCCGATCGTGTTCATCGTCGACTTCGGCGACACGTACCAGGCGTACGGATGGTCGAAGACGTTCACGAACGTCTCGAAGACCGGATTACCCGGCGATGCCGTCAAGCGATCCATGACGTACTTCGGCGACGTGAACTCGTTCCTCGCCGACGAGCCGACGGTCCTCACCGACCCGACCTACAACCGGATGTCTCGCGCGTTCCACGACGAGCTCACGCGTGTGCGCGAGGAGTATCCAGGCGAGCCCGTTGCGTTCCTCGTCCGGCAGTTCAACGAGGGTACGGCCAACGAGGAGCTGCTCGACTCGGGCGACGAGTCGCTCCTGCCGCTGGGCTCCGACGTCGCCGTGGTAACGGGTGAGGGCCTGGCGACCCCATCCGCAGACTCGGTGGACGCGGCGCGCGCGGCCGAGGCGGAGGTCGCCGAGTTCTACGCCGAGCACCCGAACGCGTTCGGGAACGTCGGCCACAACCTGTGGGTGATCGTCGCGCTCGGGCTGTTGCTCGTCGTCCCCGGCGCGCTCGCCGCCCGGTTCGTCGGACTGGATGACGGGTGGCTGAAGGTCGCGCTGATCCCGGGCATCTCGATCGCGCTCACGGTCATCGCCGGCGTGATCGTCGTGGCGGTGCACCGCGCGCCGTTCGGAACGGCCGACGGGTGGGCGTCGCTTGTGCTCGCGACGGCATTCGGCGGTGCCCTTCGCGTCGGCGAGCGCCCGATTCTCCGAGTGCTGAACGCAATCGGCGAGTTCTTCAACCGGATGTTCTCGACCTTCTCGAACGCGGACTTCGCCGCGCTGATGGGCGTGCAGTTCCTCGTCCTCGCCGCCGACGGTCTGGTCCGAGGGGCGATCGCCAAGTCCATCGCCTTCGGTGGTCAGGAGGGGTTCGACATCACGACCGTCCCGTCGGCCGACTACCTGTTGAAGGTCGTGCTGGCGCTCTACGTGCCGTACACGTTCCTGTCCCCGTTCATCGGCGTGCTCATCGACCGGTTCGAACGCCGCCGAGTGCTGGCCGTGTCGAGCGTCGCCACCGCCGTGGTGACGACGCTGCTCGCGATCGCAATCCTCGTCCCGCTCGGCGACGACACCTCCGAGGGCAACGTCGCCGCGACCGCCGGCCTCGTCGTCGCGATGCTCGTGATGCAGGCATGCGTCAGGGTCATGCTCGCCGCGAAGTCCGCCGCGCTCCCCGGTGTCCTGCGCGGGCGTGACCTGCTGAACGGCAACGGCCTGTCGCAGGCTGGCGGCGCGCTGTTCCAGGTGCTCGGCGCGGGCGTCGCGTTCGGCGCCGGCGGCGCGGTGCCGGCGTGGATCGTCGTGGTCCTCGGCGGAGGGGCGCTCGTAGTCGCGGCCGTCGTTGCGGGACGGATCCGGCGGATGGAGGCGTCGCCCCACGCGACGTCGTTCGCCCAAGAGGCCAAGCGAGTGATCGGCGACATCGTGAACGGCATCCGCGAGGTCGCGCGCCGTCCGGCCGCGGCGCTCGGTCTGTCGTCCTTCCAGATGCTGCGCTATCAGTTCTGGGGATTCACCCTCGGCGTGTTCGCGTTGTACGCGCGCTCGCTGATCGCCGGCGGCGACGTCGACACGGTGGCGCTGGGGCTCGTCGGCGGCGGCGGCCTCGTCGGCGGAGGTCTCGGCCTGGTCCTCGCGCAGCGGTGGAAGGACCGCATTCCGCCCATCCGGCTCCTCCTCGGCTCGATGCTCGTCCTCGGCGGGAGCTCGTTCGTGTTCGGGTTCTGGGTGAGCGTCGCGGGCTTCGCGGCGCTCCTGTTCTGTGGGTTCTTCGCGTTCTTCCTCGGGAAGATCTCGGCGGACACGATCGTTCAGCAGGCCATGCCGGACGACTTCCGCGGGCGTGCGTTCGCGCTGTTCGACATCGCGTACAACCTCGGCTTCATCGTCCCCGCGGTGATCCTCGTTCTCGTGTGGGACGAGGGCCGGGCCGGCGCCCTACTCGTCGCATCGGGCGCGGTGTTCCTCGTGCTCACGGCGTTGATCGCCCGGTGGGCACGCGCGATCCGAGACGAGCTCGCGCCGCAGGACGATCTGGTGGACGCGCGCTGATGCCGGGTCCTCCGTCACCGGATCCCGTCAGCCAGGCCGCGGAGTACGTTCAACACCTGCTCGGGCTCCTAGGCCACGATGACCCCGCGGACGCCCAGGCGACCGCGCCGGCGGCGTGGCGCTCGCTGGTCGATGAGGCCGGAGAAGTGCTACGCGACCGGCCCGAGCCGAAGGAATGGTCCGTGCTCGAATGCGTCGGTCACGCAGTCGACGCCGAGATCGTGACGTCGGCGAGGTACCGGTGGATCGTCGCGCACGACCAGCCGGCGCTCATCGGTTACGACCAAGACCTATGGGTCGATCGTCTCCGACACCGTGAGGACGACCCTCAAAGGCTGCTCGAGGTTCTCGCTGCGCTTCGCGCCTCGAACATCGAACTCTGGCGGCGATCTTCCGAGGCCGAGCGCCAGCGGTTCGGGGTGCACGCCGAACGCGGGAACGAGAGCTTCGACCTGCTGTTCCGCATGATCGCGGGGCACGACCGGTTCCATCTGGCGCAGGGTCGCCGGGCCCTCGAAGCCGCTCGCGTCTAGGGAACCGCTCGCGAGGTGGCTACGAAGTTGGATCGAACCCTTGGATCGTCGACTCGAACTCCGGGAAGTACCTCGAGATCACCGAGACGTCGAAGCGGGGAAGGATCGACTCTTTCGGTTCCCGGTCGAGCAGGAACTCGAAGCACGCGCGGACGAAGTCCTCGGGGGTTCCGTACTTCGTGCCGAGCCGATCGTAGTCGCTCGCGGAGAGCGTGACGTCGTGCTCCGTGCTCGAGTCGTCGTCGCGGATGCTGACGTGGAACGTCGACGTGACCGGCTGGCGGTCGCTTGGCTGGACGGTGATCTCGGCCACGGATCGGGAATCGTACGAGCCGCCCGTACGCTTAGGCGGTGCCGGAGATCCGAACCGACGACGCGACCCTCTTCTGCGAGGTCGAGGGCGAGGGTGAGCCCGTCACCGTGCTCGCGCACGGACTGACGAACAACCGCAACGAGCTCGCTGCGTTTACACCGCTCGTGCCGGGGACGAAGGTCCGTTTCGATTTTCGGGGACACGGTCGCTCGAGCAGCCCCCCCGACAGGTACCGGTTCGCCGACCTCGCTCGCGACGTGGACGCCGTGGCGAATACGTTCGGTGCGAGGGTCGCCGTCGGAACGTCGCTCGGTGCCGGTGCGGTCGGGAACCTCGTCTGTCGCGTTCCGGACCGGTTCGAGCGCATGGTGTGGCTGCTACCCGCGGGCCTCGACCGCCCGTTCACGCTCGCCGATCGGTACCAGCGGTTGGCCGGCGATCTCGAGGGCAAGACCCCCCAGGAAGCGCTCGACGCGGTGCTGAACGACCCGCAGCGCGTCGCTCGGTATCTGGAGACGCCGTGGCGCCTGGAGCTCGACCGCGTCCTGTGGGAGCACGGCGACCCGGACGGACTCGCTCGCGCGATCCGTGGAGCCGTCACCGATTTCCCGATCCCCGATCGAGAGCTCCTACGAGAGGTCCGCATCCCCACGTTGATCGTGTCGATCGAGGGCGACGAGGTCCACCTGGCCGAGGTGGCGCGCATCCTGGCCGACCTCATGCCGAACGCGGAGCTGATCGCGTTCGACGACCAAGAGGACCTGTTTCGGCAGATCCCCGCGCTCGTGCACCGCGTGTCCGCGTTCATCGGCGAAGCCGCGTAGTCTGGAATGGGCGCGCGCGCCGACGCGTTGACGATGGAGCGATGAGCGAGCTCGACGAGTTCCGCGCAGAGAAGGACGAGTTCTTCCGCGAGCATCCGCAGTCGCCGCTCACGCCCGAACAGCGCTCGTCCTTCGGAGGGCTGAAGTACTTCCCCGAGAACCCAGATCTCGCCCTGCGGGCCGAGCTCATCACCGAGGGCGTCGATCTCCGGGAGCGCATCGTCATGCAGACGACGACCGGCGACCAGCAGGACTACCATCGTGCGGGCGCGATCGAGTTCGACATCGACGGCGAGCGCGCCCGTTTGACCCTGTATGCATCCCCAGACATGCACGATCTGTTCCTGCCGTTCCGCGACGCGACGAGCGGCGGGGAGACCTACGGCGCCGGCCGATACGTGGAAGTGGATCCGCCCGACGCGGACGGACGCGTCGTCGTGGATTTCAACTACGCCTACAGCCCATCCTGCGCGTACAACCCGAACTGGTCCTGTCCGATCCCACCGGGCGAGAACTGGGTGACGGTTCCGATCCGCGCGGGCGAGAAGACCTTCCCCGGCGCGCACCAGGTTTCGGTCGGCTCGTAGCCCGGGTCGTTCTAGGCGTTCGATACGCTCTTGCGCGTGACCGAGGAGCTGTTCTCCGTCGAGGCATACGCGCGAACGTGCGAGGCGACGGTCACCGCCGTCACCGACGACGGCGTCGTTCTGGACCGGACGGTGTTCTACGCGCGGAGCGGTGGGCAGCCCGGCGACACCGGGACGTTGCGGTGGGAGGGCGGCCAGCGTCGGGTCGCCGACACCCTGAAGAAGGGCGGCTTGCTGCTGCACGTGGTGGACGACAAGGCCCCGGCAGCCGGAACGGCGGTCGTCGCCGATATCGACTGGGATCGTCGGCACACCCTCATGCGAACGCATACGGCTCTCCATGCGCTCTCGGCGATCGTGTTTCGCGACTACGGTGCGAAGGTCACCGGCGGAAACATGGAGCCGGGCGCGGCGCGGATGGACTTCGAGCTCGAATCGATCACGCCGGAGTTCGGACGCGAGGTCGAAGAGAAGCTGAACGCCGAACTCTCCGCGGACCGGCCCGTGAAGGTGACCTTCCTCGCTCGCGAGGTCGCGCTCGCCGATCCCGATCTGATCCGGACGAAGGTGAATCTGATCCCCGAGGCGGTCGACCCGATCCGGGTGATCGAGATCGAAGGGCTCGACAAGCAGGCCGACGGCGGTACGCACGTGCGCTCGACCGGCGAGGTTGGTGCGGTCCGAGTCGCGAAGACGGAGAACAAGGGCAAGGCCTTCAAGCGGATGCGCATCGAGCTCGTCGACGCCTGAGGCGTGACGACGTCAACCGACGCCGCGACGCGGCGCGATCTCTTCGGCGGAGTGCTTGCGGCGGCGGCGTCGCTCCAGTTCGGCGTCATCGTCGTGGTCGGGAAGCGCGTGCTGGAGCGCGGCATGACGGTGGAGTCGATGCTCGCGTTCCGGTTCTGGGTCGCCGCATCGCTGTTGGTGCTCGTGCTGCTCGCGTTGCGCCGGCCGGTCCTGGCGGCGCCCGGCGAGCGCGTCGGAACTGCCGCGCTCGCCGTCTTCGGCTACGGCGTCGAGGCGACCTTCTTCTTCACCGCCGCGCGTCACGGAACCGCAGCCGCCGTCACGCTCCTGTTCTTCACGTATCCGGTCTTCGTGACGATCGGCGCATGGTTCGTCGGACGCGGAGCGCCGGCGCGTCTCACCGTCGCCGCGTTGGTGCTCGCCGTCGTCGGAGCGGGGGTCGTCGCGGGGACCGGCGCGGGCTTGTCGGTCGAGACGACCGGCGTCGTGTTCGCCCTCGCCGCGGCACTGACGTACAGCGCCTACCTCCTCGGCGCCGACGCGGTGCTTCGCCGAACGCATCCGCTCACGAGCGCGATGTGGATCAGCGCCGGCGCCTCGATCGGACTGTTCGTGTTCTCCACGGTGTCCGGCCGGTACACCTCGCCGACGTCGGCCGCCGACTGGTGGTTACTGCTGGCGATGGGCGCCGCGTCGGCAGGCGCGTTCGTGTGCCTCATGGGCGCCCTGCAACGGATCGGCGCGGTTCGAACGGCGATCGTCTCGGCCACCGAGCCGCTGTCGGCCGCGCTCCTCGGGTACGGGTTCCTGGACGAGGCCGTCGACGCCGGTACGGCGATCGGAGGAGGGCTCATCCTCGTTGCGGCCGTGATGGCCAGTCTCGCGCGCGCCGCGATGCCGCGCGAGCAGCAGATCCCCTGACCGAGAGACCGCTGTTCGTCGACCGTCAGACCGGCGCCGCGACCGGCAGGCGGGCGAGCCAGGACTCGACCGCGGCGAGCCAACGATCGCCCGCTTCCATCTGCGGGACGTGCCCCACCTTGGGGAGCACCCGCATCTCCCACGTCGGATGTCCTTCGAGCGCGCGCTCGGCGTAGTGGAGCGGAACGAGTCGATCGCGGCGTCCGTGGATGACGAGCACGGGACAGCGGACCGCGTCGACGATCCATCGCGCCGTCTCCGCCCGTCGTCCCAGCGTCATCAACGAGCGCGCCGCCTCGAGGAACGCGGGCGCGGCATCCGGGTCCTCGCGGTGGCGCTGGAACATCTCGACGTGCAGCCGGACGAGCTCGGGATCGATCGTGGACGGATCCGCGGCGATCACCCGCAGCCCCAATCGAACCGCGCGTTCGGCCTCGAGACGCGTCATTCGTTGACGAGACGCCCACTCGCCGACGCGCGGCAGCTGGTACATGCCGAAGCCGAACATCACGATCGGCGCCGGGTAGGCGCCGCGCACCCATGGGAAGACGGAGTTCGAGAGCACAAGCCCCTCGACGGAGGAGGGCTCGAGTGCGGCTTGGAGCATCGCGATCCCGCCGCCCATGGAGTTCCCGCACAGGACGACCGGCGAACCGTCGGCGATCCCGGAGATGAATCGCGACAGCAGCGCGCGGTTGTCCGAGACTCGGCTGCGGCGCCCCGCGCGGGGCGTGTCGCCGAATCCGGCGAGATCGAGCGCGAACACCCGGCCGCTTCGTGCGAGTCCCTCGGCGACCGGAAGCCACGACAGGAGCGAACCGCCGAGACCGTGGACGAGGACGAACGTCCGCTCGTCCGGTCCATCCCACCGGGCGTAGTGGACCGGACCGTCGATGTCCGTCCAGCGGCTCTGCGGAACCTCGATCGTCACGCCTCAACTGTATTCGCGGTCGAGCGACGGGTCGGCCGTCGTCGCTACACTCCGGTCCAGTGGCAGTCGTCAGGCTCCGCCCGCCGCTTCGAGAGCGCGCCGATGGACGGCGTGAGATCTCCGTCGAGGGCGCGACCGTCGAGGAGGCGCTCCGTGGTCTCGAGCGCGCTCACCCGAAGCTCGCCGGCTGGGTGCTCGACGATCGGGGTCGGGTTCGCGAGCACGTCGCCGTCTTCGTGGGCGGCGAACGCGTCGACGGTGAAGCCAAGATCACCGACGCCGACCGTCTGGAGATCGTCGGCGCCGTCTCCGGTGGTGCGGGGGGTACGGGGGGCCCAAGAAGCGAGCGGGAACGCGTGAGCGTTGGCCCCCCGAACGACGAGAACGCGGAGCTGCTCGTGGGGACGAGGAAGGGCTTGTTCGTTCTGCGCGGTCCCCGCGGTGGACCCATGGACGTGGCCGCACGCGCGTTCCCCGGCGACGCGGTCGAGTATGCGATGCGGGACCCCCGGACCGGCCGCTACTACGCGAGCGTGACCCACGGCCAGTTCGGCCCGCGTGTGCTCGTCTCCGACGACCCGACGGGCGACTGGGAGCAAACGGACGGGCCTCGATTTCCCGAGGGTGATGACGCGAGCGTCGTTCGGATCTGGGTCGTCACGCCGGGGGAGGAGGACGGCCTGCTCTACGCCGGCGTCGATCCGGCGGCGCTGTTCGAGAGCCGCGACGGCGGCATGACGTGGGAGCTGAACCGAGGGTTGTGGGAGCAGCCGAGTCGTTCCGAATGGGGGCCGGGTGCCGGCGGTCTCATGGTCCACTCGATCTGCCCGTGGCCCGGCGACGCCAACCGGCTTGCGGTCGGTATCTCGGCCGTCGGCGTGTGGGTCACAGAGGATGCGGGCAAGACGTGGGAGGTGGGGAACGCCGGAATCGTGCCGCGGTACCTCCCCGAGGAGGCGAGATCGCAGCCGCTCGGCAGGTGTGTGCACAACATGCATCGCGCTTCCGGCCGTCCGGATCGCCTGATGATGCAGTTCCATGGGGGCGTCTACCGGTCCGACGACGCAGGGATGTCGTGGACCAGCATCGCGGAGGGGCTCCCGTCCGATTTCGGTTTCCCCATGGTGATCGACCCGGACGATCCCGACTCGGCCTACGTCATCCCGCTCAACTCCGACGGGGATCGCGTGACGGCCGAGGGTCGGGTCCGTGTCTTCGAGACCCGCGACGCCGGGGGCTCATGGACGGCTCACGCAGAGGGGTTGCCTCAGAGCGGATACCTCACGGTGCTCCGGCAGGCGTTCGGGCAGGACGGCGGGTCTCCCCTCGGCCTGTACTTCGGGGCCACCTCGGGCGAGGTGTTCGGCTCCGCGGACGGCGGCGCGACGTGGTCGCTCACGGCCGGGAACATCGCGCCGGTCCTGTCCGTTCGGGTTGCCTGACGTCTGACGTAGGCCCAATAGGGGGCCCCGCGGCGTGTTCAACCTGCGTCGAGCGGCCCGAAGACGGGAATAGATCGCTCCGCAACGATGTCTCCATAAGCGGGGCCTTTACAGGAACATCGCACCGTCGATACCATTCGGTCGATGGCCCGGGGAGGCCGAATTTTTGGCGCCCCGGACACAAAAGCGCGAGAGAAGGTCCCGGTCCCCTTTCGAGGGCGAAGCGCGCCCCCGTTGGGAGCTGGGAGGGAGCGAGAGGAACAGATGCCGGAGCCCGCACGACCGCTCGGAACGGATGACGCCGACGACCTGAGGCTTTACCTCGAGGCCGCGGCGCGCGAGCCACTCCTCACCAAGGAGGAGGAGGTCGAGCTCGCCATCCTCATCGAGCACGGTAAGGAGGCCGAGGAGCGCCTGCGCGCCGGGCGTCTTCGCTCGGAGAAGTCGATCATGAAGGCGCGCCAGGAGGTCCGGAAGGCCGAGGCCGCGCGCCAGCGGTTCATCATGGCCAACCTCCGGTTGGTCGTTTCGGTGGCGCGCAAGTACCAGGGCCAGGGGCTGCCGCTGCTCGACCTGATCCAGGAGGGCAACATCGGTCTGATGCGTGCCGTCGAGCTTTTCGACTGGCGCAGGGGGTTCAAGTTCTCCACGTACGCCACGTGGTGGATCCGCCAGGGCATCACGCGCGCGA
>CALGFI010000039.1 GCA_937881155.1 uncultured bacterium
CACCGGATCGAACGGAGACGGCGCTGGCTGGCCGTACGCGGCGGCGAGCGAGTCGAGCCGTTCGAGCCCCGGAACCGATCGAGGCAGGCGGTACAGGTCCGGGTTGTGCGCTTTCCACCCTCCGCCACCGTCCTGGTGCCAGAACACGCCGACCGGTAACTCGCCCTGGGGGCGGCCGCCGCGTCCCAGCATTCCCAGATGCCAGACCTGGTAGCCGAGCTCGCCCACCCACGCCTCGTTCTGCGTGTACTCGGTCCAGCGATCGGCGAGCGTCGGCTCGAGCAGGAACGAGGGATCGACCCGACCGGGATCGCCCCACGCCTTCACCGGGTGGCCCCCGCGACGGACGTTGTGCCCCGTGATCCCGTGCGTGCGGGGGAAGGCGCCGGTGCCGATCGTCGCGTGCGCTGAAGCCGTCACCGCGGGGAACGAGCCGGTGATGGCGTTTCGATACGTCGCGCCCTCGGCCATCAGACGCTTCAGGTTGGGCCACGCGTCGGGCCACCTGTGCAGGACGTTCCATCCGCCGCCGTCGATGACGAACGTGACGATGACTCGCGGTCGCTCGGGCGGAGAATCGATACCGGGCAACGGAACGCCGTCAGCCGGCTCGAACCCTTCGAATCCCATCAGTCTCGCCGTCGTCGGAGCGAGGTCGGCGAGCGTGACGCGCTCGACATGGTCCTGCGGCTCGATCCGGTTGGGCGACCACACGACGATCGGTACGCGCTCGGCGTACATCCACACCACCGCGTGACTCGAACGAGGATCGTTCGGGACGAGCGATCGCGATTCCTCTTTGTAGTTCGAGCTCGAGAACGGGGTGACCAGGAGCTGGAGGTCGCCCGAGCGTTCGGGGTGGTACCCGCGTACGACGAGCTCGACGTACTCGGCGCCGAGACCCGCGGCGTCGGCTTCCAGGCGGGGACGAGGGTCGGGGCGTGACCCGCGTCGCACGGCGGTGCCGAGAGCGCCCCCCGCGGCGACGAGTGCCAGAGCAGCCGAGCCGGTGAGTGCGAGGAGCCGGCGTCTGCTTGGATCGGGGAGGTCACTGCCCAACGCGCGCTCCCGCGCGATGAGCAGGGCCGTCGCCAGGACGAGCACGCCGGTCAACAGCGACGCGACCAGACCGACAGTCGCCGCGACGACGAGAGCCACCACACCTCCGGAGGCGATGAGCAGCGCGAACAGGGCTCGAGGACGCACGGTGTGCCATTGTCTCTCGCGCCGGCGGGAACGCTCGGCTGCTCCCTCCGCGGAAGTGGCAGCTACGCGCGCTTGCGGTCGAGATCGAGGAAGGGGAGGTCGACGACGGTCGCGTCGACGGTGCCGCGTTCGCCCTCCACCGTCCACTCCACACCGACCCGCGCGCCGGAGCGTGCGAACTGCGGCGGGAGCGAGCCGAATCCGACCATCTTCTTGATCGTTGGTCCCCACGTGACGCTCGTGGCTCGGCCCGCCTGTCCGCCCCCCGCGTACACCGGAACCGGCTCACGGTTCACGGCCGCCGAAACCGCGGGCGGAAGGTCGTGCGCGGCGAACATCGCCTCGATCCCCAGCCAGTCCAGGTCCAGGCCGACCAGTCGCCGTTCGGGGCCGCCGCGACGAAGCTCGAGCTCGAGGGCGCGCCGCCCCACGAAGCTCGGTTTCGACAGGTCCACAAGTCGTCCGAGCCCGATCTCGAACGGTGAGTACATCTGCTCCTGGCTGACCGCGTGACGGGCGCTCGTGTATTCGGCCTCGATCAGGATTAGCCCGGACTCGACGCGCGCGACGTCGAGTGCGCGGATCCCCGCGGCGCGGATCCCGTGCGGCTCGCCGGCTTCCCACAGGTCGTCCCACACCTCGAGCGCGGCGTCGGCCGGCACCCACACCTCGTAGCCGAGGTCGCCGGTGTAGCCGGTCCGCGTCACGTTCACGTCGACGCCGCCGACCTCCGTTCGCCGATGCCCGAAGTACCGCACGCCTGACCAATCGCCTCGCGTAGCGCCTTCGAGGACGTCCCGGGCGCGAGGACCCTGGACGGCGATCGCCGCGACCTCGTCCGAAACGTCACGGATCTCGACGTCGAGACCGCCCGCGTTCAGCTCGAACCAGCGGTAGCTGGGGTCGGCAGCCGTCCAGAAGAACTCGTCCGCGCCGCGCCTGGTGACGGTCCCGTCGTCGACCACCTTGCCGTCCTCGTTGCACCACGGCGTGTAGAAGACGCGGTCGACGGCGAGCCTCGCGACGTCCCGCGTCATCACCCGGTCGACGAGCCGAGCGGCGTCCGGACCACGCACCTCGTACTTGTAGAGGGGCGACACGTCGATCAGGGCGGCCTGCTCGCGGATCGCGTTGTACTCGATGTCGTGGAAGTCGGCGTAGACCTGGGCGGAGAAGTACCCGGACCAATCGCCCCAGGACAACTTGGTGTTCAGCGCGGACGTCCGCGGATGCAGGGCCGTTCCGACGCTCATCGTTGCTCCCGATCCATCGCCGGAGAGTATCCGTTGCGTCGCACGGCGCCCCGCTGACCTCGAGTCACGGAGCGCCTGTGGCCGATGCGGGTGGGGCGGCCCTAGCATGCTCCGGACGTCGTCGGAGGAGTGAGATGGCAAAGCGGTACGACGCCGTGATCGTCGGCGGGGGCCACAACGGCCTGACCGCCGCGGCGTACCTCGCCCGGGCCGGGCAGAAGGTGCTCGTCCTGGAGCGACGCCACGTGCTCGGCGGCGCCGCGGTCACAGAAGAGATCTTCCCCGGGTTCCGGTTCAGCGAGTTCAGCTACGTCGTCTCGTTGCTCCGTCCGGAGATCATCCGCGAGCTCGAGCTCGCCAGGCACGGCCTGGAGATCCTGCCGCTCGACGGCACCATCACGCCGCTCGACGATAACTACCTGTGGCGCGTGAACGACCACGGGGCGACAGTCCGCGAGCTCCGCCGGTGGTCGAAGAACGACGCGGAGGCCTACGAGGAGTACGGCCAGCTGATGGGCGACATGGCCCGGTTCATCAAGCCGATCCTCTCGGTCGTCCCGCCCGATCCCGGCCGAGTCAATCCGTTCGACTGGATGCCGATCGTCGGGCTCGCCAAGACGTTCCAGAACCTTCCGGAACGGCTGCAGTCGACGTTCGTGCAGCTGATGACGATGAGCGCGACCGAGTTCCTCGCGCAGTGGTTCGAGACCGATCCGCTCATCGCGACGATGTCGGCCTCGGGCATCATCGGGACGTTCCAGGGAGTTCGCTCGCCGGGAACCGCGTACGTCCTGCTGCATCACTACATGGGCGAGATCGACGGTGCGTTCCGCGCCTGGGGCATTCCGCGCGGCGGGACCGGTGCGATCTCTAACTCGATCGCCTCGGCCGCGCGGAACTATGGCGCCGAGATCCGAACGGAGGCGCCGGTCGCCCGGATCGACGTCAACGGGAGGCGCGCGACGGGCGTCATCCTCGAGTCCGGCGAGGAGATCCGGGCGAGGACCGTGCTGTCGAGCGTCGACGCGCGCGTCACGTTCCTCCGCCTGATCGATCCCGATCGCCTCGACCCCGAGTTCCGCGAGCAGGTCGGCCGGTACAAGTTCCGCGGGTCGAGCGGGAAGGTGAACCTGGCGCTCGATGGTCTACCCGAGCTCGCGTCCAAGCCCGGCAAGGGGGAGTGGCTCCGCGGTGCGATCAGCTTCTCGCCGTCGGTCGACTACATGGAGCGGGCGTACGACGACGCGAAGTACGGGCGGTTCAGCGCGCGGCCCTACATCGACTGCATCATCCCGACGCTCGTCGACCCCTCGATGGCGCCGCCGGGCAAGCACGTGATGAGCTGTTTCGTCCAGTACGCGCCGTATCACCTCTCGGACGGTCGCACGTGGGACGACGCCGAGCGCACCCGATTCGGGGAAACGGTGATCGACACGCTCGAGGAACGCTTCCCCAAGATCCGTGACGTCATCCTGCACGCGCAGGTCCTGACCCCGAAGGACATCGAGGACATCACGGGGCTCAGCGAGGGCAACATCTTCCAGGGCGAGCTGTCGCTCGAGCAGCTGTTCTTCAACCGTCCCGTTCCGGGCTGGGGACGCTACCGAACGCCGATCAAGGACCTGTGGATGTGCGGTTCGGCGACCCACCCCGGTGGAGGCATCATGGGCGCGCCGGGCCGGATCGCCGCGCTGGAGCTCCTCGCGTCGCGCCGCCGTCGGTCCGAGGCGGCGTGACCGATCGGGGTTCGGTCCGATGACCGAGCGCTGGGACGTCGTCGTCGTCGGGGCCGGCCACAACGGGCTCGTCGCCGCGGCGTACCTCGCGAAGGCCGGCCGGAAGGTCCTCGTGCTCGAACGCCGAGAGCGCATCGGCGGCATCCTCGATACGACGGAGGTCGCGCCGGGCGTTCGTGCGCCGGGGATCGTGCACACGGTCGGGCGCCTTCGCCCGTCGATCGTCGACGACCTCGGCCTCGTCCGCCACGGACTCGTGACGGTCGAACCCGAGGTTCGCGTGTTCGCCCCCCAGCCCGACGGCCCCCCGCTGACGCTGTGGGGGAGCGCCGGCCGGACGGCGGCGGACCTCGTCGAGCGTTCCGGTCGTGACGCGCGCGCCTACCCGGAATTCGATCGGCGGATCCGGACGCTGGGGCGGTTCCTGTCGTACCTGCACGCGATCACGCCGCCCCACGTCAAGAACCCATCGATCGCCGACGCGCTGAACGGTTTGAAGCTCGGGAACGCGTTCCGCAAGCTCGGGCCACAACCGGCGCGCGAGCTCACGCGCGCTCTTCCGATGGCGATCGCCGACTACGTTGCCGAGGGGTTCGAGAACGAGGCGGTTCGGGGGGCGCTCGCATCCCGAGCCGTGCTGTACACGGCGATGGGTCCGTGGTCGGCCGGCACGACGGCGGTGTACCTCTCGGACTCGGTGGGGAACGCCGGCGCCGCCGGCCAGTCGACGACCGTGCGGGGCGGACCCGGCGCGCTCGCGGATGTGCTCGCGTCGGCGGCCCAAGCCGTTGGCGCGACGATCCGAACGAACGCCGAGGTCACCCAGATCCTGACCAGGAACGACCGCGTGGTCGGCGTGGCGCTACCGAGCGGCGAGGAGATCCCGGCTCGGGCGGTGGCGAGCGCAGCCGACCCGAAGCGAACGCTGACGAGGCTCCTCGACCCCGTCGTCATCGGACCGCACCTGCGGTGGCGGGCGTCCAACATCCGAACGCCGGGCGCCGTCTCGAAGGTGAACCTCGTTCTCTCCCGGCTCCCGGATTTCGAGGGTGCGGAACCCGACCGCCTGAACGGTCGGATCGTGATCGCGCCGTCGATCGACTACCTGGAGCACGGTTTCGACGCCTCGAAGTACGGCGCCGTGAGCGAGGAGCCGTTCCTGGAGGCGACCATCCCCACGATCGACGACCCAACGCTCTCTAACGGATCGCACGTGATGAGCATCGTCGCCCAGTGGACGCCGTACGCGCTTCGCGAGGGGGACTGGTCGGTCGAGCGCGACCGCTTGGGCGACGTGGTGATGAAGACGATGGAGCGGTACGCACCGGGGTTGACCGAGCTCGTCACGGCGCGGGAGGTGACCACGCCGATCGATCTCGAGGAGCGGTACGCGCTGACCGGCGGGCACGTCTACCACGCCGAACCGGGCCTCGATCAATTCTTCGCGTGGCGTCCGCTGTTCGGGCACGCGCGGTACCGGCTGGGCCTTCCCGGCTTGTACCTGTGCGGCTCGGGGGCGCACCCGGGCGGGGGGATCACCGGCGCCCCGGGAGCGAACGCGGCTCGGGAGATCCAGTCGGACCTGAAGAAGCGGCGTCGATAGCCGGGGTTCGCTTCGCCGCGTCACTCCGACCACAGGCCGGCGAGGAGCGCGTCGACCTCGGTCGTCGAGCCCGTTGGAGCAAGCGTGGGCGCGCGGTCCTGCGTCGCGTCGACGTACGTGGCGCGCATCGAGAAGCGCGCGCGAACCTCTTCGGGCATGAACCTTGTGAGCTGCGAGTACCAGTGTCGGTCCTCGAACCCGCGATTCGAGCGGTGGTATCGGAGCGGGAAGTAGACGTACAGCGTGTCGCGCGCTCTCGTCAACGCGACGTAGAACAGGCGGCGCTCCTCCTCGATCTGCTCGGGATCGCGCGTCGCCATGTCCGACGGGATCATCCCGTCGGCGGCGTGGATGACGTGGACGACGTCCCACTCGCCGCCCTTTGCGGAGTGGATCGTCGACAGGATCACGTAGTCCTCGTCGATGAGCGGCGGACCCGCGAGGTCGGACGTCGAGATCGGCGGGTCGAGCGTGAGGTCGGTGACGAACCGCTCGCGGGTATCGAAGCCGGTGGCGAGCCCTTCGAGCTGTTCGAGGTCGCGCAGTCGCGGTTCGGGCTGGTCGTACCCTCGGCGGAGGAGGGGTTCGAGGAACCGCCGGACCCGTTCGACCTGCGCGGCGGGCGGCTCCGCATGGACGAGGTCCCGGAACGTCGTTCGGAGCGCATCGAGCTCCGCTCGCGCCGGCGCGGGGACAGCGACCGCGCTCTCGAGGAACCGCGTCATCGGATCGCCGGGCCCGGTGACGCCAATCGCCGCCATCACGCGCCGCGCGCCGGCCGGGCCGACACCATCGAGCAGCTGGAGCAGCCGGAACCACGACACCTCGTCGCGCGGGTTGTCGGCGATTCGGAGCACCGCGAGCGCGTCCTTGACGTGTGCCGACTCGAGGAACTTCAACCCGCCGTACTTCACGAACGGCACGTTCCGTCGCGTCAGCTCCACCTCGAGAAGGTCGCTGTGGTGCCCGGCGCGGAACAGCACCGCCTGTTCGCGAAGGACCGTTCCCTGTTCGCGATGCCGGAGGATCGCGTCGGCCACCTCATCCGCCTGATCGCGCTCGTCGACGCAGGTGACCAGCTCGGGAAGCGCACCACCGTCGCGTTCGGTCCACAGCGTCTTCTCGTGGCGCTGCTCGCTGAGCTCGATGACGGCGTTCGTCGCGTCGAGGATCGGGCGCGTCGAGCGGTAGTTCCGTTCGAGCTTCACGATCGTCGTGCCGGGGAACCGCGACGGGAACTCCAGGATGTTCCGAACCGTCGCCGAGCGGAACGCGTAGATCGCCTGCGCGTCGTCGCCGACCACCATCAACCCCGCGCCGTCGGGTTTCAGCGCGTCGAGGATGTCGGCCTGGAGCGCGTTCGTGTCCTGGTACTCGTCGACCAGGACGTGGTCGAACATCGACGCGATCGCCGGTCCGGCCGCCGGGTGCTTCCCGAGCGTCAGCCAGAACACCAGGAGGTCGTCGTAGTCGAGCGCGTGCTGCCCACGCTTGCGCTCCGTGTACCGCTCGAAGATCGCGCGGATGCCACCGGCCTCATCGAGGCACCACGGGTAGTCGCGTTCGAGGACGTCGCTCAGACGTTCCTGCGCGTTGACCGTGCGGGAGTACACGTCCGCGAGGGTCTCCTTGCGCGGGAATCGACGTTCCCCCTCGCCGAGCCCGAGCTCGCCGCGGATCAAGTCCATGAGGTCCGCCGTGTCGGTGCGATCGAGCACCGTGAAGTCGGGCGCGAGACCGAGCGCTCGGCCGTGGAGGCGAAGCAACCGGTTCGCGGTCGCGTGGAAGGTTCCGCCCCAGACCCGTCCGAGCCCGCGTTCGCCGGTCAGCCGTTCCGCTCGCGAGAGCATCTCGCGCGAGGCTCGACGGGTGAAGGTGAGCAGCAAGATCCGCTCGGGCGGAACGCCCCGATCGACCAGGCGCGCGACGCGGCACGCAAGTGTCCACGTCTTGCCGGAACCGGCGCCGGCGACGACCAACAGCGGGCCACCGTCGTGCTCCACCGCGGCGCGTTGCTCCTGGTTCAGGCGTTCCCGGGCGTCGAACATGCGTTCGGGCACGATAGGGCCGGGGTCCGACGGACTCAAGCACCATCGACGGGCCTTCGCGCCGACGCCGGTACCATCGCGGCATGTGCCGAAGCATCAAACGGCTCCGCGAGGGCGACGTCCCCGCGACCGAACAGGAGATCCGCGAGGCCGCGCTGCAGTTCGTGCGGAAGGTGAGTGGCTTCCGGGCACCGTCCAAGCGACACGAGGAGGCGTTCCAGACGGCGGTCGACGAGGTTTCGGCCGCCTCTGCCAGGCTCCTCGAGTCGGTCACGGCGCGCTTGCCCGGCTGATGCCGTATCCGCTCGATCCATCGCCCGACGACATGCGCGCGATGGGCGAGGCTGCGCTGGCCTTCGTCGTGGACTTCCTGCAACGCCGGCCGGACGCGCCGGCGTCGGCGTTCGAGGGCGCTGCCGAGACCGCTCGGCGGTTTCGCATGCCGCCGCCGGAGGAGGGCAACGGGTTCTCGCCGCTGATCGACCTGGTCGAGACGATCGCCCAGCACTCCAGCGACAACGCGGGCCCCGGGTTCCTCGCCTACATCCCCGGCGGCGGGCTCTACGCGTCGTCGCTCGCCGAGCTGCTGTCGACGACGATCGATCGCTACGTGAACCTGTGGGGCGAGGCGCCCGTCGCCGCGCAGATCGAGAACAACGTCGTCCGGTGGCTGTGCGACCTGTTCGCGTACCCGCCCGAGTCGCGGGGCGTGCTCACCTCCGGCGGCTCGATGGCGAACTTCTCGGCGATCGTGAGCGCCCGGAAGGCGAAGCTCCCCGAGAACTTCCTGACGGGCGCGCTCTACGTGAGCGAGCACGCCCACGCGTCGGTCATGAAGGCGGCGATGCTCGCCGGGTTCCCCACGCGGAACGTCCGCATCGTGGCGACCGACCCGTCGCTCCGAATGGACGTCGACGCCCTTCGGCGGCAGATCGTCGACGACCGAGGCGCCGGATTGCGGCCGTTCGCCGTCGTGGCGTCGGCGGGGACCACGAACACCGGCGCCATCGACCCGCTCGACGACCTTGCGGGCGTAGCAGCCGACGAGGGTTTGTGGATGCACGTCGACGCGGCGTACGGCGGGTTCTTCCAGCTCACCGCGCGCGGGCGGGAGCGGTTCCGTGGCATCGAGCGCGCCGACTCCATCACGCTCGATCCGCACAAGGGGATGTTCCTGCCGTACGGGACCGGCGCACTCGTCGTCCGGAACGGCCGCGCGCTGCGCGAGGCCCACTTCGTCGGCGCGGCCTACCTGCAGGACCTGGCCCCCGACGCCGACATCCCGAACTTCGCCGAGTACTCCGCCGAGCTGTCCCGGGACTTCCGAGGGCTCCGCGCGTGGTTCCCGTTGTGGCTCCACGGCGTGTCGGCGTTCCGTGAGGCGCTCGACGAGAAGCTCGATCTGACCGAGGCGCTCTACGACGGGCTGAAATCGGACGCCCTCTTGGAGCTGCCGTGGGCGCCCGATCTGACCGTCGTGCCGTTCCGGCTGCGCGACGGCGATGACGTCGCGAACCGCCGGCTCCTGGAGGCGATCAACGCGAGCAAGCGCGTGTTCCTGTCGAGCACGGTGATCGACGGCCGGTTCACGATCCGCGCGTGCATCCTGTCGCACCGGACGCATCGCGACCGGATCGACGAGTGCATCGAGATCGTCCGGCGCGCCGCGGCCTCGGTGACCTCGGGGTGACGGAGTGCCGGAGCTGCCCGAAGTACAGGCGCTCGCCGAGCGGCTGGCAGATGCGGTGGGCGGCTCGACCTTCCAGGCCGCGGACGTCCTCCAGTTCTCCTCGCTGAAGACCGTGACGCCGCGGGCGTCGGAGCTCGTCGGTCGATCGGTCACGGGGGTCGGCCGCCGTGGCAAGTACGTCGCGTTCGAGCTCGGGGGGCCCCGGGTGCTGGTGCATCTGTCGCAGGGCGGACGCGCCGATATCGAGAACCCACCGAAGACCACGAAGCCGCGCGGCGCTGTGGTGCGGTTCCGATTCGAGGGACGTCCGTCGGTGTTGGTGAAGGAGTTCGGTCGCGAGCGCAAGGCCGGGTGGTGGGTGCTGGCCGAGGGGGATGACGGGCCACTCGAGAAGCTCGGCCCGGAGCCCGACTCCAGTGAGTTCGAGCGGTTCGTCCTCGAGGGAGACGACGGCCGGCGGGTGCACACGATCCTCCGGGACCAACGAACGGTTGCCGGGATCGGCCGCGGTTACTCGGACGACATCCTTCATCGGGCGAAGCTCTCGCCGTACGC
>CALGFI010000040.1 GCA_937881155.1 uncultured bacterium
CGCTCGCCGCCGAGCATCTCGATCGCGCGGTTCGCGATGACCTCGTTCGCGTTCATGTTCGTGGACGTGCCGGATCCCGTCTGGAAGACGTCGAGGACGAACTGGCCGTCGAGCCGCCCCTCGACGACTTCGTCCGCGGCCGCGGCGATCGCCTCGGCCGCTCGAGGCTCGACCAGACCGAGCTCGGCGTTGACGGTCGCGGCGGCCGATTTCACCAGGCCGATGGCCTCGATGAAGCGCCGGGGGAACCGGATTCCGGAGACGGGGAAGTTCTCCAGCGCACGCTGCGTCTGAGCGCCGTAGTACGCGTCGGCGGGAACGCGAACCTCGCCCATCGTGTCCTTCTCCACGCGGAACTCCGTCACTCCGTGTCCCTCCCACAGACCGGGGACCGCACGATGCTCGCTCCGCTCAGTGCGCTACCCCCGGAGGCCCCGAGACCCGACCGGGTCCCTCGCGTGGAACCTGTCAACACCCCGGCTCGCCGGGATGTCCGCAGCACTGCGCCGTCGAGAACGTGGCCCGTACGCGGTTCCGAACCGTGAGGCGGAGCTTCGTGAGGACCGGCGCCTCGTACTCGCGCCAGTTCGTGAAGAAGTTCCGAACGTGCTCGGCGAGCAGCGCGAAGAAGCGGCGCATCGGCGTCATCGTACGAGAGCGTCGACCCGTCCGATCAGGGGCGAGCGGCGGTCACAGGTTCGCCAGGTCCGCGCACTTCGCGCGGATACCCTCCGCCGCACGCCGGAGCGCGGCGAGCTCGTCGTCGTTCAGATCGAGCTCCACGATCTCGCGCACGCCCCCACTCGACAGCCGAACCGGGACGCCGACGTAGATCTCGTCGATCCCGTACTGGCCGGTGCACCACGCGCAGACGGGGAGCACGTCGTCGTGTCGGCCCGCCACCGCGTCGACCATGTTCACGACCGACGCCGACGGCGCGTAGTAGGCGCTCCCCTTCTTCAGGAGGCCCACGATCTCCGCCCCGGCGTCGCGCGTGCGGGCGTAGAGCCGTTCGAGCGTCTCCTCGTCGACCAGCTCGACCAGAGGCTTCCCGTCCACGGTGGCGTGGCGCGGCAGCGGCACCATCGACTCCCCGTGAGAGCCGAGCGTGATGGCGTCGACGACGAGCGGTGACACGCCGAGCTCCTCCGCGATGAACGCGCGCAGACGTGCCGAGTCGAGGACGCCTGCCATCCCCATGACGCGTTCCTTGGGGAACCCGGAGACGTCCGCGGCGAGGTACGTCATCTCGTCGAGCGGGTTCGTCACCACGATGAGGATCGCGTTGGGTGATCCCGGCACGACGCGCTCGACCACCTCGCGCACGATTCCGGCGTTCTTGCCCAGGAGGTCCATCCGGCTCATGCCGGGTTGGCGCGGAAACCCGGCCGTGATGACGACGACGTCGGAGCCTGCCGTGTCTGCGTAGTCGTTCGTGCCGGTGATGTCGGGTTCGAACCCGACGACCGGGGCCGACTGACGAAGATCGAGCGCGAGCCCTTGGGGCAGCCCTTCGACGATGTCGATCAGCACGACGTCGCCCAGTCCGCGCTCGAGCAGGCGCATCGCCGTGGTCTGTCCGACGAATCCGCTTCCGACGACCGTCACCCGCATCGCACGCTCCTCGTTGGACGAAGGCGCTGGAATCGTACCCATCGCGCGCCGCCGAGCCGCTACGAGCGGAGACGCTCGACGACCGCGTCGGCCACCTGAGAGGTTCCGGCCGCATCAGGGTCGTCGCGGGCCGCCTTCAGGTCGTAGGTGACCGTCCGCCCCTCCGCGATCACCGCCGCCACAGCGGCTTCGAGTCGATCGCCCGGGTCGACCTCGCCGAGGTGGCGCAGCATCATCGCGCCGCAGAGCATCAAGGCCATCGGGTTGGCGCGGTTCGTTCCCCGGTACTTCAGGGCGCTCCCGTGCGTCGCCTCGAACACCGCGCACCCGTCGCCGAGGTTTGCGCCGGGCGCGACCCCGAGGCCGCCGACGAGACCGGCGCAGAGGTCCGACAGGATGTCCCCGTACAGGTTCGGCAGCACGAGGACGTCGTAGTCCTCCGGACGCTGGACGAGCTGCATCGTGAGGTTGTCGATGATCCGGTCGTCGAACGACACGTCGGCGTACTCCGATGCGACTCGACGCGCCGTCTCCAGGAACAGGCCGTCCGAGAACTTCATGATGTTCGCCTTGTGTCCGGCGGTGACCCTGCGCCGACCGTTCGCCCGGGCGTACTCGAACGCGAAGCGCACGATCCGCTCGCTCGCGCCCTCGCTCACCGACTTGATCGACAGGCCGGCGTCCTCGCGGATGTGCTGACCCGTCGAGCGTTCGATGAACGAGATGATCTCGGCGGTCGTCGGCTCGTCGTGCTCGAACTCGATCCCCGTATAGCTGTTCTCGGTGTTCTCGCGTACGACGACGATGTCGACGTTCTCGTAGCGAGACCGAACGCCCGGGTACAGGCGGCACGGCCGGAGGCACGCGTAGAGGTCGAGCTCGACGCGCAGGGCGACGTTCGCACTCCGTTGGTCACCCCTGATCGCGGTGGTGAGCGGTCCCTTCAGCGCGACGCGGTTCGAACGGATCGACTCGAGCACGCGGAGCGGGAGCGCGGTTCCCTCGCGATCGACAACGCCCTGGCCCGCCTCTTGGACATCCCAGTCGATGTCGACGCCGGTCGCCTCGACGGCGCGTCGCGCGGCGTCCATCAGCTCCGGCCCGGCGCCGTCACCGGGTATGAGCGTCACGCGATGGGACACACGTCTCCTCCGCCTCGCGAACCGTGGCGCGCGGTAGTCTCGTCAGGATAGGACCGGTTCACCGGCCGAGATCGGAGCACCCGTGAGCGAGACGGGGCACGGGGGAAGCACGGCGAGCGAAACGAACGCCGTGCGAACCCCTCAGGAAAAGGGCCTGCGCGAGGTCGTCGCCGCCCAAACACGGCTGTCGGACATCGACGGCGAGAACGGGCGGCTGTGGTACGCGGGGTATCCGATCGAGGACCTCGCGGCCAACACGACGTATGAGGAGGTCGTCCACCTTCTTCATCGCCTCCGGCTCCCGACCCGGGCGGAGCTCGATTCGTTCGTGGAGTTCATGATCGAGCAGCGCGAGGCGGACAAGTTCATCTCGGACGTCATGCCGACGCTCGCTCAACAGACGTCGCCGATGTCGATGCTCCGAACGAGCGTCTCCGCGGCGTCGGCGTACGACCCCGACGGGTGGGACAGCTCACCTGAGGCAAACGAGCGGAAGGCCCTCCGCCTGGTCGCGCGAACGCCGACGTTCCTCGCGCAGTACCACCGGCTCCGAACGGGACAAGAGATGGTCGATCCGCACGCGAAGCTGGCTCACGCGGCCAACTTCCTGTACATGCTCACTGGCGTCGAGCCGTCGCAGGAGGACGCCGACGTGCTCGACACGACGTTCACGTTGTACGCCGACCACACGATGAACGCCTCGACGTTCACTGCACGCATCATCGCGTCGACGCTCGCCGACATGCACTCGGCGATCACGGGCGCGATCGCGGCGCTGAAGGGCCCCCTGCACGGCGGCGCGAACGAAGAGGCGATGAAGATGCTCGAGGAGATCGGATCGCCCGATCGAGCCGAGGCACACGTGAAGGATCGCCTCGCGCGCAAGGAGAAGATCATGGGGTTCGGTCACGCGGTGTACCGGACGATGGACCCTCGAGCCCGCATCCTGAAGCGCCTGTCGAAGGAGACCGGCGAGCGCCACGGCGACCTGCGGTGGTACGAGATCTCCGAGGAGGTCGAACGCGCGGCGCTCCATGAGAAGGGCCTGAACCCGAACGTCGACTTCTACGCGGCCAGCGTGTACCACGTGCTCGGCATCCCCACGGACCTGATGACGCCGATCTTCGCGGTGGCGCGCATGGCCGGGTGGACGGCGCACGTCCGCGAGCAGTATGCCGACAACCGGATCATCAGGCCGTCGTCCGAGTACATCGGTCCACGCGACCAGGTCTGGGTACCGATCGAAGAACGAGGATGATGATCGCGCAGACCGACGAGGGCGCGTAGGCCGTCCTCATCTGCTCGACGGGCCGTCGTCGATCGCACGGTCGCCGGGCGACGGGCGCGGCAACAGGTCCGCCCGTTCGATGACGCGCCGCACGGCGTGCTCGTGTCCGAGGCCGATCACGTGGACCCCGGCGATGTCCGGCACCTCTCGCAGTCGCAGGACCAGCTCCACGCACTGCGCCGTTCCGACCGCCTCCGCTTCCGCTTCCGTCGCACCGTCGAGCGCCGCGAGCAGGGGCTGCGGGACCGAGACGCCGGGGAGATGGTCGTTCAAGAAATGCACCTGCTTGGCGCTCCGGATCGGCGCCACGCCGACGAGCACGGCCGCGCGTTGGGGGATCCCACGAGTGCGGACGACGTCCAGCCACGCCAGCAGCGCCTCGAGGTCGTACGTGATCTGCGTGACGACGAAGGCTCCGCCCGCGTCGAGCTTCGCTTCCAGCCGAGCGGGGTCATAGTTCGGAGCAAGCGGACTATCCGCCACGCCGACGAAGTAGCGCGGGGGCTCGTCGATCTCGTGGCCCGACTGGAGACGCCCTCGCGTGCGGAGCGCCGTTCCGAGCCGGATGAGCTCCGTCACGTCGAGATCGTCCGCTGCCCTCGCGTCCGGATGATCGCCGACGGACAACGGGTCCCCGGTGAGGCAGAGCAGATTGCGCGCGCCGAGTGCCCACGCGCCGAGAAGATCGGCGGTGAGCGCGAGCCGGTTCCGGTCGCGAACGGTCAGCTGCACGGTGGGCTCCAGTCCCGCTCGCGCCGTCGCCGCCACGCCGGCAAGTGGCGACATGTGCGCGCTCGCCGCGGGGTTGTCCGTGACGTTGACCGCGTCGGCGTACCCGACGAGTCCGCGCGCCTGCTCGGTCAGTGGCGAGAGATCGCCAGATCGCGGGGGCACGACTTCAGACGTGACGGCGAACCGGCCGGAACGAACGATCGCCTCGAGCCTGCTCGAGGAGCGCCGCGTCAACGGACGCCGATCGCGGCCTCGGCGGCGGCCACGGTGTTCAACAAGAGCATCGCCGTCGTCATGGGACCCACGCCACCGGGAACGGGCGAGATCGCGCCGGCGACCTCCTTCACCTCATCGAACTTCACGTCGCCGACCAGTCCCGACTCGGTGCGATGCACGCCGACGTCGATCACCACGGCTCCCGGCTTCACCATGTCCGCGGTGATGAGCTGAGGAGTCCCGGCGGCCGCGACGAGGATGTCTGCGCGGCGCGTCTGCGAGGCGAGGTCGCGCGTCCTCACGTGGCAGATCGTGACCGTCGCGTTCCCGCGGATGGAGTCCTGCGCGAGCATGATCGACAGCGGGGCGCCGACCAGTTCGCCGTAGCCGACGACGACGACCTCGGCGCCCTCGAGCTCGACGCCGCTGCGCAGGAGGAGCTCGACGATCCCGTACGGCGTCGCCGGCGGGAACGAGGGGTCGCCCCGAACCATGAGACCGACGTTCAGCGGGTGCAATCCATCAACGTCCTTGGCCGGGTCGATGGTCGTCTGGACGGCCAGCTCACTGATGTGCCGCGGCACCGGCAGCTGAACGATGATGCCGTGGATCTCGGGATCGCGGTTCAGCCGGCGGATCGTGGCGAGGAGCTCGCCCTGTGTGACGAACGCAGGCAGGTCCACCTGCTCGGATCGGATGCCGACGTCCGCGCTCGCCTTGTGCTTCGAGCCGAGGTAGATGCGCGACCCCTCGTCGTCGCCGACGAGAACCGCCGCGAGTCCCGGTTGGACGCCTCGGTCGACAACCGCCATCACCCGCTCGGCGATCTCGGTTCGGATCTGCGCGGCGATGGCTCGTCCGTCGAGGATGCGCGCGGTCACGGGCGGACATCCTATCGGCGC
>CALGFI010000041.1 GCA_937881155.1 uncultured bacterium
CGTTTCCGAACACGACGCGCTCCACCGCGTCGCGATCGGTGAGCATCGTGATCGCCACGTCGTCCCCCGCGACGGACTCGTCGGGCGCGCTCGCGATGCGAGCGCCGCGCCGTGCGAGCGGTTCGGCCTTCTCGCGGGTGCGGTTCCACACCGTCACCTCGTGATCCGCATCGAGCAGGCGGGCTGCCATCGGCGCGCCCATCTGTCCGAGTCCTAGGAACGCGATCTTCGCCATGGATCGCTCCTTCCCGACGGGGCGGTCAGTCTGTCGGAAAGTCCGAGTGCCGCGTCGGTCGTTGGGGTCGTCCCGCTTCCGGCCCTGGGCCGTACAGGGGTTGACACGTCCAAGCGCGCCCGTACACTGAGCCAACCATGACCCGTTTCAGCACGTCGGAGACGCCGAAGACGCAGATCCTCGTACTTATCGTGTAGGCGCGGCCGGGCCGAGAGGCCCGGGACCCCGCGCCAGATGCCCCTCGCGCCGCGAGGGGTTTTTTCTACCCCCGAACGAGCCGAAGAAGACACCGAGGCAACGACCGAGACGAGAGGAGCGGGACGATGCGGTACGAGTTCGAGCGCGGTGGACGGACGGTCGCGAGCGCCGTCTGGGAGGGCCCGGCGCAGGTCACGATCGAGGTGGCGGATCCGGCAGACCGGCCGACGTTCGACCGCTACTTCGGCGAGGAGGTCGTCTACCTGGACGCCGGGATCGACTTCGGCGGCGGGCTGGACGACACGGGGCTGACGACCCGGCGGCGCGACTGGACACCGTGGGAGTTCGAGCGCCACGTGCGCAACCTGGCGCAGAAGATCGGCGCGACGGTTCGTCGCGTCGAGACCGGCCCTGTCGAGGAACGGGGGGGTTCGGGGGGCGCAAGAAGTGAGCGAGCAGAGCGAGCGAACGTCGCCCCCCGACAGAAGACGCCCGAGGCGGCCGCGCGATGAAGGTCACCGGCGCACAGGCGCTGTTCAAGGCGCTCGAGGGCGAGCGTGTCGACACAGTCTTCGGCATCCCCGGCGGAGCGATCTTGCCCGCGTACGACCCGCTGATCGACTCGAAGGTGCGCCACGTCTTGTGCCGGCACGAGCAGGGGGCCGGGCACGCCGCCGAGGGGTACGCCTGGGCGTCGGGCCGCGTCGGCGTCGCGATGGCGACATCCGGTCCCGGAGGCTGCAACCTCGTCACGGCGCTCGCCGACGCCAAGATGGACTCGGTCCCGATCGTCGCGATCACCGGGCAGGTGCCGTCGCCCGTCGTCGGCAACGACGCATTTCAGGAGGCCGACATCTGCGGCATCACCATGCCCATCACCAAACACAACTACCTGGTGACCGACGCGAACCTCATCGCCGAGACGCTGCGCGAGGCGTTCCACATCGCGTCGACCGGTCGTCCGGGTCCCGTCCTCGTCGACATCCCCAAGGACGTGTTGCTCCAGGAGATCACCTGGCGCTGGCCCGAGGAGATCGACCTTCCGGGATACAAGCCGACGACGAAGGGCAACCTGCGGCAGGTGCGGTCGGCCGCGAAGATGATCATGGAGTCCAAGCGGCCGGTGCTGTACGTCGGCGGCGGCGTGATCAAGGCGAACGCGAGCAAGGAACTGTTCCGCCTGGCCGCCGATGGGCGCCTCCCCGTCACGACGACCCTGATGGCAAGGGGCGCGTTCCCCGACGCGCACGAGCTCGCCCTCGGCATGCCCGGGATGCACGGCGGCTATCCGGCCGTCACCGCGATGCAGAAGGCCGACCTGCTCGTCGCGCTGGGGACGCGGTTCGACGATCGCGTTACCGGACAGCTCGCAGCGTTCGCGCCGGACGCGAAGATCATCCACGTCGACATCGACCCGGCAGAGATCGGCAAGAACCGCAACGCCGACGTGCCGATCGTCGGCGACGCGAAGGACGTCATCGCCAAGCTCCATGCCGAGCTCACGCGGCAGCAGGAGGAGGCCGGCGGCGTTCCCGACCGCTCCGAGTGGCTGTTGACACTCGAGTCGTGGAAGCAGACCTACCCGTACCGCTACGACCAGCCGGCCGACGGACCGCTCAAGCCGCAGTTCGCCATCGAGCGGCTGTACGAAGCGACCAAGGGCGACGCGATCGTCGTCGCCGGCGTCGGTCAGCACCAGATGTGGACGTCGCAGTTCTGGAGGTTCAGCGAGCCGCGAACGTGGGTGAACTCCGGTGGCCTGGGGACGATGGGCTTCGCCGTTCCCGCGGCGCTGGGGGCGGCGGCGGCGCGTCCGGACAAGCGCGTCGTCGCCGTCGATGGCGACGGGTGTTTCCAGATGACGGCTCAGGAGCTCGCCACCAGCCGAACGGAGAACATCCCGTTCATCACCGCGATCATCAACAACGCGCACCTCGGGATGGTCCGGCAGTGGCAGGAGCTGTTCTACGAGGAGCGCTACTCGCAGGTCTACCTGTCGTACGACGTCCCGGACTACGTGAAGCTGGCCGAGGCGTACGGCGCGATCGGCCTCCGGGCGGAGCACCCCGACGAGGTCGACGCGGTGATCGAGAAAGCGCTGTCCATCACGGATCGAAGCGTGGTGATCGACTTCCGCGTTGACCAGCGCGAGATGTGCTTCCCGATGGTTCCGGCCGGCGCGTCGAACGACGACATCATCGTCGGTCCCGAGGGGCTGCGGCCGACGAACGAGCCCGCGGAGGCACCGGTCGCATGAACGGGCAATTGCACACGATCTCGGTGTTGGTCGAGGACAAGCCCGGCGTGCTGACGCGGGTCGCCGGGCTGTTCGCGGCGCGAGGGTTCAACATCGACTCGCTCGCCGTCGGTCCGACG
The DNA here is from genome assembly GCA_937881155.1 of uncultured bacterium. Taxonomy (GTDB): domain Bacteria; phylum Actinomycetota; class UBA4738; order UBA4738; family HRBIN12; genus CALGFI01. The sequence continues at coordinate 2,810 of CALGFI010000041.1, forward strand.
AGCGACGACGGCCTGTCACGGATGACGGTCGTCGTTCACGTCGACCGAAAGCCGCTCGAGCAGATCACCAAGCAGCTCAACAAGCTCATCAACGTGATCAAGATCCTGGAGCACGACCCGGGCGAGGCGGTCGAGCGCGAGCTCATGCTGGTGAAGGTCCGCGCGGCGGGGGAGGACCGGCCGCGCGTGATGGAGATCTCGACGGTCTTCCGGGCGAACGTCGTCGACGTCACGCGGTCGACGCTCACGCTCGAGGCGACCGGCAAGCCCGAGAAGCTCGAGGCACTGCTCGAGCTGCTCCGCGACTTCGGCGTGATCGAGCTCTCGCGCACCGGGCGCATCGCGCTCGCCCGTGGCGACAAGGGGATCCGCGAGCGCGGCGCTCGCTCGAAGGTCGCGGCCGTCGGCGCCGAAGAGTGGACCGGCGGCGGAGTGTAGGAGGGGGAGGAGAACGGTGGCGACGATCTATTACGACAAGGACGCGGACGCCTCGGCGCTGTCCGGGCAGAAGATCGCGGTGCTCGGTTTCGGCAGCCAGGGACACGCGCACGCGCTGAACCTCAAGGACTCCGGTTTCGACGTCGTCGTCGGCCTGCGCGACGGCTCCTCGAGCGCCGCCAAGGCGCGGGAGGGCGGTCTCACCGTGAAGCCGATCGGCGAAGCCGTCGCCGAGGCAGACGTCGTGATGGTGCTCCTGCCGGACACCTCGCAGGCAAGGGTCTACGGGGAGGAGATCGCGCCGAACCTCGAGCCCGGGAACATGCTGATGTTCGCCCACGGCTTCAACATCCATTTCCGGACGATCGACCCGCCCGGCGACGTCGACGTGACGATGATCGCGCCGAAGGGTCCCGGACACCTCGTCCGCCGCACGTACGAGCAGGGGATCGGAACGCCTGCGCTCGTCGCCGTTCACCGCGACGCAACGGGCAAGGCGCTCCAGCGAGCACTCGCGTACGCCGGTGCGATCGGCTGCGCGCGCGCCGGCGTGATCGAGACGTCATTCGAGGAGGAGACCGAGACCGACCTGTTCGGGGAGCAGTCGATCCTGTGCGGCGGGACGAGCGCGCTCGTGCGGTCCGCGTTCGACACGCTCGTCGAGGCCGGCTACCAGCCCGAGATCGCGTACTTCGAGTGTCTGCACGAGCTCAAGCTGATCGTCGACCTGATGTACGAGGGCGGCCTGTCGTGGATGCGCTACTCCGTGAGCGACACCGCCGAGTACGGCGACTACACGCGTGGACCGCGCGTGGTGAACGACGCCACCCGCGAGGAGATGCGCCGGATCCTGGACGAGATCAGGGGCGGCGCCTTCGCCAAGGAGTGGATCGGGGAGGCCGAGGCCGGTTTCCCCAACTTCCTCCGGATGCGGCAGGAGGCGCGGAGCTCGCGGCTCGAAGAGGTGGGCCGTGGGCTCCGCCGAATGATGCCGTGGCTGGAATCCGAGCGGAAGGTGCCACCGACGTGAGCGACCCAGACGTAGTACGGATCTTCGATACGACGCTCCGCGACGGAGAGCAGGCGCCGGGGATCGCCCTCACCAAGGCCGAGAAGGTCGAGATCGCGGAGCAGCTGGCCCGTCTCGACGTCGACATCATCGAGGCGGGCTTTCCCGTCTCCGGTGAGGGCGAGTTCCAGGCGGTGCGGGAGATCGCCTCGAGCGTTCGCGGACCGGTCATCGCTGCGCTCGCGCGCGTCGTCCCCGGCGACATCGAGCGCGCCGCCGAGGCGTTGAAGGGCGCCGAGCGCTGGCGGATCCACACGTTCATCTCGACGAGCCAGATCCACCTGCAGGACATGCTGCGGATGAGCTACGACCAGGTGCTCGAGGGCATCCGCGACGGGGTCAAGCTGGCGGTGGGGTTCACCGAGGACGTCGAGTTCAGCGCGCAGGATGCGACGCGGACCGAGCTGGACTTCCTGCTCGAATGCTTCCGCGTCGCCGTGGAGGCCGGCGCGACGACGATCAACGTGCCGGACACCGTCGGCTACGCGATGCCGCACGAGTTCGGAGAGCTCGTCCGGACCGTCCGCGAATCCGTACCGGACCAGGTCGTCATCTCGACGCACTGCCACAACGATCTCGGCTTGGCCGTCGCGAACTCGCTCGCCGGCATCGTGAACGGTGCGCGGCAGGTCGAGGTGGCGGTGAACGGGATCGGCGAGCGCGCCGGCAACTGCTCGCTCGAGGAGATCGCCATGATCGTCCGGACGCGGAGCGAGGCGCTCGGCGTTCGGCATCACCTGAACCTCAAGGAGATCAGCCGGACGTCGCGGCTCGTGTCGATGACGACCGGTTACTCCGTGCAGCCGAACAAGGCCGTGGTCGGCTCGAGCGCGTTCGCTCACGAGAGCGGGATCCATCAGCACGGTGTGCTCTCCAACCGCGCGACCTACGAGATCATGGACCCGCTCGAGATCGGGCTCGAGGGCAACCGTCTCGTCCTCGGCAAGCACTCCGGACGACACGCGTTCGCCGACGCGCTGGCGAAGATCGGGATCGAGCTCGAGGCCGATCACCTGAACCGCGCGTTCGCTCGCTTCAAGGAGCTCGCCGACAGGAAGATCCAGCTCACCGACCAGGACCTCGCGGCGATCGTCTCCGAGGAGCTCGGCTCGACCGAGGCAGAGGTCTTCGTGCTCGAGTCGCTCCAGGTCGGCGGTGGGACGCACCTGTCGCCGACCGCGTCCGTGCGGCTCCGCCGAGGCGAGGAGGTGATCGAGGACTCCGCGATGGGCGACGGCATGATCGACGCCGCGTGCGGCGCGATCCAGCGAGCGGCCGGCGTCGAGGCTCGACTCGTCACGTTCAACGTTTCCTCGGTGACTGGTGGGACCGACGCGCTCGGTGACGTCGTCGTGCAGCTCGAGGTGGACGGCCGTCGGGTGACCGGTCGCGGCGTGTCGGTGGACGTGGTCGAGGCGAGCGCGCGCGCGTACCTCGCGGCGATCAACCGGGCCCTCCAGATCGCCAACGGCAACGGCCGCGGCAAGGACGTCAAGCCATGAAGCTGGGCGTCATTCCGGGTGATGGCACCGGGCCGGAGGTCGTCGGCGAGGCGCTCAAGGTGCTCGACGCGACCGGCGTCGCGGTCGAGCGCGTTGCCTTCCACCTCGGCGCCGAGCGCTACCTCTCGACCGGCGACACGCTCCCCGACGACGAGCTCGCGCGCCTGAAGTCGATGGACGCACTTCTTCTGGGCGCCGTCGGCGATCCACGCGTCCCACCCGGCGTGCTCGAGCGCGACCTGCTGCTGCGGATCCGTTTCGAGCTCGACCAGTACGTGAACCTCCGTCCCGTCGTCCGCTACCCGGGCGTCCGCACGCTGATCCCGAGCCACACCGAGGCCGACGTCAACTTCGTCGTCGTCCGCGAGAACTCCGAGGGCCTCTACACGGGGGCCGGAGGATTCCATCGCAAGGGAACCGCGCACGAAGTCGCGGTGCAGGAGTCGATCAACACACGCCACGGCGTCGAGCGGATCGTGCGGTACGCGTTCGAGCTGGCGTCGACACGCAGAAGAAAGCTCACGCTCGTCCACAAGACGAACGTCCTCACGTACGCCGGCGACCTGTACCAGCGGGTCGTGAACGAGGTCGGCGCGGCGGACTACCCGGACGTCGAACGGGATTACGTCCACGTCGACGCCGCGTGCATCTACTTCCTGGATCAGCCCTCGCGGTTCGACGTGATCGTCACGGACAACATGTTCGGCGACATCGTCACGGACCTCGGCGCGATGATCCAGGGCGGTATGGGTATCGCCGCGGGCGGCAACATCAACCCCGACGGCGTGTCGATGTTCGAGCCGATCGGCGGCACCGCGCCCGATCACACGGGTAAGGGGACGATCAACCCGCTCGCCGCGATCGGCGCGATGCACATGCTGCTGAACGAGCTCGGCGAGACCGACGCGGCGATCCGCGTGGACGCCGGGATCCGGTTCGCTTCCTCCAAGCTTCACTCGATGCGTGCGGGCGAGATGGGCTTCACGACGAGGGAGGTCGGCGACCTCGTCGTGGAAGGGATGCCGTCGTGAGCCTCCGCGTCGAGCTCTACGACACGACCCTCCGCGATGGAGCGCAGGGGACGGGCTTCTCGTACACGGTCGATGACCGGCTGCGCATCCTGCACAAGCTCGATCAGCTGGGCGTCCCCTACATCGAGGGCGGCTGGCCCGGGGCGAACCCGCGCGACACCGAGTTCTTCAGGCTCGCCACCAAGGAGGACCTGCAAACCGCCACGCTCACGGCGTTCGGCATGACGCGCAAGGCGGGAGAGGGGGCGGAACAGTCGGCGATCCTTCGCGATGTCCTCGATGCAGGAACTGAGGTCGTCTGCATCGTAGGGAAGTCTTGGGACCTCCACGTGACCGAGGCGCTCCGGACCGACCTGGAGGAAGCCGTGGCGATGGTCCGCGATTCGGTCGCGTTCCTCCGGTCGGAGGGGCGCCGGGTGTTCTTCGACGCCGAGCACTTCTTCGACGGCTACCGTTCCAACCCCGGGTTCGCGCTCGCCGTGCTCGAAGCGGCGCGGGACGCGGGCGCCGAACGCCTCGTGCTCTGCGATACGAACGGCGGCATGTTGCCCTTCGACGTCGCGTCGATCGTCGATGACGTCGCTCCGCAGGTCTCGACGCCGCTGGGGATCCACGTCCACAACGACACAGGGTGCGCCGTGGCCAACTCGCTCATGGCGGTCGAGCACGGCGTGTACCAGGTACAGGGTGTCGTGAACGGCTACGGCGAGCGGACAGGCAACGCCGACCTGATCCCGATCGCCGCGAACCTCGTGCTGAAGATGGGTGCCGAGTGCCTCCCCGATGGCGCCGTCGAACGCCTCACCGACGTCTCGCACTACGTCGCCGAGGTGGCGAACGTCGCGCCCGACTCGCGACAGCCGTACGCCGGTCGCTACGCGTTCACTCACAAGGCCGGCCTGCACGCGAGCGGAGTCGCGCGGCTATCGGGCGCGTACGAGCACATCTCGCCCGAGGCCGTCGGCAACCACCGCGGTGTTGTGGCGAGCGATCTCGGCGGTGCGGCGACGCTCCGGATGAAGGCCGCCGAGTTCGGGCTGAACCTCGACGATCCATCCATCCCGAAACTGCTCGACGAGCTCAAGGGTCGCGAGGCGCACGGCTACACCTTCGAGGTCGCTGACGCGTCGCTCGAGCTGCTGATGCGGCGCGCCGGCGGATGGAGCCAGCCGTTCTTCCGGGTCGAGAGCTACCGGGTGCACGTCGAGGAACGCGTGGGCGACGGTGAGCCGCCGCTCGCAGAGGCGACGGTGAAGGTTCGCACGAACGGGACGCGTCACATCGAGAGTGCCGAAGGACAGGGACCGGTTGGTGCACTCGACAACGCGCTCCGCAAAGCGCTGTCGAACGACTACCCGGAGCTCGAGCACATCGTGCTGGAGGACTTCCGCGTTCGCGTCCTGGACGAGACCCACGGCACGGGCGCGGTCGTTCGCGTGCTGATCGATACGTCGAACGGACAGCGCGAATGGACCACCGTCGGCGTCTCCGAGAACATCATCGAGGCGTCCTGGGAAGCGCTCGTCGACGGCTATCTGTACGGGCTCCTCCACCCGCGAGAGGACGACACCTCGTAGACCGGGCCGGCACGCGGGTAGCCTGTCGCGATGCCGGTGAGGATCCGTGAGGCCACGCCGCAGGATGCCGAGGCGATCGCTGGTATCCACGTTCGCGCGTGGCAGACCGCGTACCGCGGCCAGCTCTCGGACGACTACCTCGACCAGCTCCGCGTAGACGAGCGGCTCGACATGCATCGCGCGGCGCTCGAGGCGCCACCGGCCGAGTACCGCATGTGGGTTGCCGAGGACTCGGGACGTCCCGTCGGCTTCGCGGTGACCGGAAAGAGTCAGGACGCCGATGCCGAGGATCGCACCGCCGAGCTGTACGCGATCTACCTCGAACCCGACCGTTTGGGGAGCGGCCTGGGCCGAGAGCTGTTCCAGTACGCCGTCGACGACCTTCGCGAACGCGGGTTCCGATCCGCGACCTCATGGGTGCTGGAGACGAACGAACGCGCTCGGCGCTTCTACGAGATCGCCGGCTGGAAGGCCGACGGAGCAGTGACGAGCGAGCGCGTGGATTGCGAGATGCGTTCGACGGTTCGTTACCGCAGCTTGCTCTGACGTTCTGGGGTGATCACGGCCAAGCGGGTGTGACCGTTGCCGTGCCCAGCCGGAGCGCCATCGTTGCCGTGGCTGTGGTCGTCCGCAGCAACCTCGTCGCACTCGGTATGGCCCTTGCCGCGGCACTTCTCGTGGCCCTTCCCGCGGCCGTTGTTGTGAGCGTGGCCGGAGTGATCGTCGCCGTCCTCGTCGCCCTCGTCATCGTCGTCACCGCCACCGCCGTTACCGCCGCCACCGTCGTTGTCGGTATCACCGTCGCCACCGCC
>CALGFI010000042.1 GCA_937881155.1 uncultured bacterium
GACTTCGAACGGCTCACCGAACGGCTCGGCTTCTGGATCGACCTGTCCGACGCGTACTGGACGATGGACACCGAGTACATCGAGAGCGTCTGGTGGTCGCTGAAGCAGCTCCACGAGCGCGGGCTGCTGTATCAGGATCACCGCGTCACGTGGTACTGCCCGCGCTGCGGCACGGCCCTCTCCGACCACGAGACGGCCCAGGGCTACGAGCTCGTCGAGGATCCGAGCGTGTACGTCCTGTTCCGAATCGTCGACGCCCCGGACCCGTCGCTCGCCGGGGCGGCCGCGATCGGATGGACGACGACGCCGTGGACGCTCGTGTCGAACGAGGGACTGGCCGTCTCCGCGGACGCGCCGTACGTCGTCGTCGACCACGGCGGCGAGCGACTCGTCCTTGCCGAGGCACTGAAGGACGCGGTGCTGCCGGACGACCCGGTCGTCGCCGGACCGCTTCCCGGTCGTTCGCTCGACGGTCTCCGGTACGAGCCGCTGTACCCGAACGTCGAGGGTGCGCATCGGATCGTCCTCGCCGACTTCGTCTCTCTCGAGGAGGGCACGGGCATCGTGCACATGGCGCCGGGGTTCGGCCCCGAGGACCTCGAGATCGGCAGGCGGGAGGGGTGGCCGACGTTTCAGCCGCTCGACGGCGAAGGACGGTTCACCGCCGAGGCTCCCGAATTCGTACGCGGACTCTTCTTCAAGGATGCGGACCCGCCGATCACCGAAGACCTTCGGGAACGCGGGCTGCTCCTGTCCGCCGGGACGATCGACCACGTCTATCCGCTGTGCTGGCGATGCTCCACTCCGCTGATCAACATCGCCCGGACGTCCTGGTACATCCGAACGACCGAGGTGAAAGACCGGCTCCTCGACGTGAACGAGGGGGTGAACTGGTACCCCGACCACATCAAGCACGGCCGGTACGGCGACTGGCTCCGCAACAACGTGGACTGGGGACTCTCGCGCGAGCGCTATTGGGGAACGCCGCTGCCGATCTGGCGCTGCACGAACGGCCACGACACGGCTGTCGGCTCGCTCTCGCAGCTCTCCGAGCTGGCCGGCCGCGACGTGACGGGGATCGACCCGCACCGGCCGGCGATCGACGAGGTGACGTTCGGATGCCCGCAGTGTGGCGAGCCGGCCACGCGGCTACGGGAGGTGATCGACGCCTGGTACGACTCCGGTGCGATGCCCTACGCGCAGTGGGGCTACCACCCCGAGCTCGGCCGCGGGTTGGAGCGGTTCCGGGAGCGGTTCCCCGCCGACTTCATCTCGGAGGCGATCGATCAGACGCGCGGGTGGTTCTACACGCTCATGGCGGAGGGCGTCCTCCACTTCGATTCCACCGCCTACGAGACCGTCGTCGTTCTCGGGCACATCGTCGACGAGAACGGGCGCAAGATGAGCAAGTCCCTCGGCAACGTGATCGACCCGTTCGACGTGCTGGACCGGCAGGGCGCCGACGCGTTGCGCTGGTTCCTGCTCACGAACGGGTCGCCGTGGGAGTCGCGCCGTATCGGCATGGCCATCATGGACGAGATCGTCCGCCAGTTCATGCTGCCGATCCGCAACGTCTACGCGTTCTTCGTGACGTACGCGAACGCGAGTGGCTTCGATCCCTCGGCTGACGATCCGGTGCCCGTTCGCGAACGCCCACCGCTCGACCGATGGATCCGGTCGCGGCTCGAGCAGACGGTGGAAACCGCCAGGGAGGGTCTGGAGGAATACAACGCTACCGGCGTGGGGCGCGATGGCATCGCCAGGTTCGTCGATGACCTTTCAAGTTGGTACGTGCGACGTGCGCGTCCGAGGTTCTGGGATCCGAACGGAAGGGGTGGCGAGGACTCGCGGTCCGCGTTCCACACGCTGCACGAGTGCCTGGTCACGCTGTCGCAACTCCTCGCGCCGTTCACGCCGTTCGTCGCCGAAGAGATGTGGCGCAACCTCGCCGCCGGACGGAACGGATCGCCCGACTCCGTGCACCTGACGGACTACCCGACCGCCGATGAGGAGTTGCGGGACCGCGAGCTGGACTCGGCCATGATCAACGTGCGGAAGATCGCGGAGTTGGGACGTCGGGTCCGTGCGGAGACCAAGATGCGGTTCCGTCAGCCGCTGCTCGAAGCCGTCGTGCATTTCCCAGGCGACCACGCGGCGCTCGAGCCCCTGCTCCCCCTCGTCGCCGAGGAGCTGAACGTCAAGCGCGTGATCATCGCGGAGTCTGCCGAGCACCTCGGGCGGTGGCGGGCGAAGCCCAACTTCAAGGTGCTCGGTCCCAAGCTCGGTGGCCGCGTCAAGGACGTCGCCAACGCCTTGGGACGTGACGACGGTGCGCTCGCCGGTCGACTCGCGGCGGGTGAGTCCGTTGAGCTCACGCTCGGCGATGGTTCAACGATCGAGCTGGGTCCCGTCGACGTCGACCTCGCACAGGAGACGCTCGAGGGTTGGGGCGTCGGGAGCGAGGGCGGCATCACGGTCGCGCTGGAGCTCGACGTGACGATGGAGCTCCGGCGCGAGGGTCTCGCGCGCGACGTGGTCCGAGTCGTGCAGGACGCACGGAAGGCCGCCGGCCTCGACGTGAGCGACCGCATCGTTCTGGGGATCGGTGCGATGGGCGAGGTCGCGGAGGCGATGCGCGACGAAGGTAACCGGTCGCGCGTCGCCGAGGAGACGCTCGCGACCGTGCTGAACGACGAGCCGCTTCCGGACGCCACCTATTCGACCGAGGCGGATCTCGACGGCGACGCCGTCACGGTGACGCTGCGTCGAGCCTAGTTCTCGTCTCCCCAGAACAGCTCACGCAGCGAGCGCTCGCGTCTCTCGTTCGCCGGCGTGCCTTCGGAGTTGTACGCGGGCTGCGTCGCGCTCTCGATGACGACGGGTGAGTCGGAGTGGTCGGGCTCCGGGTCGCCGAGACGCCGGCGGATCTCGGCGGCGCTCGCGGCCGACGGGTCCGCCATTCGCTCGTGATCCTCGCCCTCATCGGTGGCGGAGGACGACGATCGGTCGATCGGGACGTCGTCTCGCGCTCGCTCGCGGAGCGCGAGGACCATCTGCTTGATCTCTTCGGCGTGCGTCTGTACGAGGGAGCCGAGGCTCTGCAGGAACTCACGCTCGGTGTTCAGGAACGGCGCCACCGTCGCTCGAGCGTCGCCGGTCGAGCCCGCTGCAACCGTGGTTGCCTGCTGCTCCGCGCGGCGAACGATCGCGGCTGCCTCCTCCCTCGCGCGCGCGAGGATCGATTTCGCCTCGTTCGCCGCATCCGCATCACCAACGGACGACAGGCGGCTGGGCCGGCCACCTCCGGACCGAAGGCGTTCGTTCTCCTCGACGTACGCGGCGAGGTCCTCGGTGACTCGATCGAGGAAGGCATCGACGTCGCGCTCGTTGTAACCGCGGAACGCCAGCCGGAACTCGACCTCCTGCACGTCGGCGGGCGTGAGACGCCGGGCGCCGGTTGTCGCCTCCTGTTCGGCTTCCTTCTTCCTGCGCATGGCCTCCCCCCTTCGAGTCGGCGGGCAACCCCCTGGCGATGGAGCGTCAGCCGCAGCCCAGGGCGATTCGGAGAACCCAGAGGATAACGAACGCAATGATGATGGAAAGATCGATCCCCATCCCTCCGGCGCGGACCGGTGGGACGAGCGCTCGGAGCGGTCGGAGCACAGGCTCGGTGAGCGTGTCGAGCAGGTCGAGGATCGTTCGCAGCGGGCCGGTGAGTGGCGGCCGGAACCCGAACAGGTACGCCCACGAGATGAGCACGCGGGCCAACAGGATGATCGTGTAGACGGTCAGGACGACGCACAGGATGTCGAGCGCTGGGTTCGTCTCCTGCGCGGTCATCCCAGTCGGCGGTTGCGGCGCCGATCAGAACTGGTTGTAGATGTCGCCACCCGCGATCCGTTCGCGCTCTTCGGCCGACACGTCGACGTTGGCCGGCGTCAATAGGTACACGCGGTTCGCGACCATCTCGATCTTGCCGTCGAGGCCGTAGACCAATCCAGACGCGAAGTCGACGAGGCGCCTGGCGATCGTGTCGTCGGTGCTCTGGAGGTTCATGATCACCGGGATACCGTCCTTGAACCGGTCGGCGATCTCACGAGCTTCGTTGAAGCGACGGGGCTCCGACTTGTGGATCGAAGAGGCCGTCGCGGCGCGCGATGAGGGAATCGTTCGAACGATGCCACCGTGCTCCGGTTCGTGGTCGAGCTCCCGTACCGGTTGCGGTCGCTGGAACCTCCGGATCTCACCTTGCGCCGGCGGGCCAGAGACCTCGTCGAGCTGCTCGAACTCGTCGTCCTCGACGAGACCGAGATACGTGAGCGTCTTCTTCCACACGCCGGCCATGAGAACCTCCCGTCGATCCGGCCGCTACGCCTGACGCCGTGGGCCGAACAACGCTGTCCCGAGCCGGACCATGGTAGCGCCTTCCTCCACTGCAACCTCGTAATCAAGCGACATTCCCATCGACAGCTCAATGGCCTGCGGATGCCGCTTCGCGACCCCCGAGAGCAGCTCGGTGAGCCGCCGGAAGAACGGGCGCGCCTCCTCAGCGGTTTGCGTCAGCGGCGGCACCGTCATGAGCCCGGCGAGAAGTACGCCGCGCGCGCCGGCGACCTCGTCGCACGCCGTAACGACGTCGCCCGGCGCGACGCCGGCACGCTCGCCGGTGAAGTCCACCTCGACGAGCGCGGGGATCGAGCGGTTGCGCGCGACAGCGCCTCGTCGGAGCCGTGCGAACGCGCTGCCCGGAACCACCGTGTGAACCACGTCCGCGAGCTCGGCGATGTGGTGCGCGCTTCCTCGTTGAAGCGTGCCGACGAAGTGCCACCGACCCCCGGCGATCAGTTCTCGTTTGAGCCTCAGCTCGCGAACGTAGTTCTCGCCGAGGTCCA
>CALGFI010000043.1 GCA_937881155.1 uncultured bacterium
TCGTCGCCTTCGATCCGCGCGTCGCCTCCCAGCGAGCGGATCGCGTGTTCGATCGCCCGCAGCCGATCGCTCTCCTTCACCCGCAGCTCGGCCGCGCCACGGAACCGGCTCTCGCCGGCGGCCGTCGCGGAGAGCATCGCCAGGACGGGTACCTCGTCGATCACCAGGGGGAGCTCCTTCTCCGACACCGTCGCTCCGGACAGCCGACCGGTCGCTTCGACGGCGATCGAGCCGACCGGCTCGCCGAGCTCGTAGCGCTCGATCTCCGAATCGATCGGGACGCCCATTCGACGGAGGATCCCCAACAGACGCGTGCGAGACGGGTTGAGTCCGACGTCCTCGATCCGAAGCGTTCCGCCCGTCAGTACGGCAGCCGCAATCAAGAATGCGGCCGACGAGACGTCGCCCGGAACCGATCCGTCGACGGCGATCGAGCCGACCGACTCGCCGAGCTCGTGGCGCTCGATCTCCGCATCGATCGGGACGCCCATTCGACGGAGGATCCCCAACAGATGCGTTCGAGACGGGTTGAGTCCGACGTCGTCGATCCGAAGCGTTCCGCCCGTCAGTACGGCCGCCGCGATCAAGAATGCGGCCGACGAGACGTCGCCCGGAACCGATCCGGCGAATCCCAGATGCTCGAACCGCGAGACCGCGACCGCAAGGCCCTCGATCCGAACCGGCGCGCCGAGGTGTTCGAGTGCTCGCTCGGTGTGATCGCGCGTCTTGGCCGGTTCGACGACCGTGGTCTCGCCCTCCGCTTCGAGCGCCGCCAGGAGCACGGCGCCCTTGATCTGCGCGCTCGGCACCACCGTCGCGTGGCGGATCCCAGCGAGCGGGCCGCCGTGAACAGTCACCGGCGGACGGCCGCCGGTCGTCTCGACATCCGCGCCCATCTCCCGAAGGGGCTGGGCGATGCGTTCCATCGGCCGCGTCGAAAGACTCTCGTCTCCGACCAGTCGCGCCTCGAACGCCTCGGACGCGAGGACGCCGGAAACCAGCCGCATCGTTGTGCCCGAGTTCCCGCAGTTCAGGTCCGCGTCCGGAGCATGAAGGGTGGCTCGACCACCACCCTCGAGGATGATCGACCGTGCTCGAGGTTCAGAGTCGTTCGTCGTGGAACCATGATGCTCAGCCCGTTGAAGCGACCGAGCGGCCCAAAGCTCGAGTGCAGCTCGAGGCCCCTCGGGCGTCATCGCCGCGAGAACCCTGGCCGTCGACACGACGTCGAGTGCAGCCGGTAGTCCACGGAGCTCGCTTTGACCCCTCGCCGTTGCCGCGAGGATGAGCCAACGATGAGCGATCGACTTGTCCCCCGGCACACGTGTCTCGCCGCCGATCTTCCCGCCCGGGTGCACGGTGATGCGCATCGGTCACGCCAGGCGGGTGGACTCGAACCACCGTTCGTGGAGGGCGCGTTCTGCGGCCTCGACGGTGTCCACGGCGACGGTCAGATGAACCGTGCCAAGCCCACCCTCCGGCGAATGGACGATCTGGAGGTCCTCGATGTTCACCTCGGCCTCCCCCATCGTCGATGTCAACTCGGCGAGGACGCCGGGTCGGTCCGGAACGGGTACCTGCAACACCGCGACGCCGGCTCGCACCTGCGGCTTGGCAGCAAGCTGGAGTCGCGCCGTCTTGGCTTCGGCGAACGCCGACTCCACACCGCCGCCGTCCTCGGCGACGACCAGATCCCGGAGCGCTTCCAGGCGCTCGACGTACAGGTCGATGGCTCGACCGATCGCCGCCCCGTTCGCCAGGAGGATGTCGCTCCACAGGTGGGGGTTCGACGCCGCGAGACGCGTGAGGTCACGGAACCCTCCCGCCGCGAGCAGCAGGATCTCGGGCTCGCCGGCCTCTTCGCTCGCGGCCAGTCCCATGAGCGCCGTGGACGCTACCTGGGGCAGGTGGCTGACCATGGCGACGAGGCGGTCGTGCCGCTCCGCGTCCATGCGGATCGGACGGGCGCCGACGCGCGACACCCAGCCCTCGAGTCGTGCGATGGAGGCGTCGTCGCTCCGCTCGGCGGGGGTCACGACCCACACGATCCCGTCGAGGACCGACGGGGATGCATGATCCGGCCCGGACCGTTCGGAACCGCCCATCGGGTGTCCGCCCACGTACCGGCTCAGACCGTCAACCCGTGCCCGCAACTCGACCTCCACCATTACGTGAGACTTCACACTCGCGACATCGGACACGACGGCGTCGGGCGCCAGGTCAAGAGCCTCGACCACGAGTTCAGCGGCAACGGGTATCGGTGTGCACACGAACACGATGGTGGCGCCTCGAACGCATTCGTCGAGATCGGTCGCCGGCGTGAGGCCAGCCCGTTCGACGGCCCCCGATAGCGCGTCGGGATCGGCGTCGAACCCCCGGACCTGGTCGCCCGCCCGAGCCCCCGCCATCGCGATCGACGTGCCGATCAGGCCCGTGCCGATCACCGCGACCCGCTCCGCGGACCTCATCGCGCCCTCCTCACCCCAGGTCATCGCGGAGCGATTCGGCACCGTCGAGGTACGGGTGCACCACCTCGCGCTGAGCTCGGTCGGTGTGGAAGTGCATCAGGACGCGGACGACCCTCGGCATCGCGCCGGCGACCGGGATCTCTTGCGCGCACAACAGCGGAACGCGTCCCAGCCCGAGACGACGCGCAGCCTCCGCTGGGAACGCGGAGCGAAGGTCCTCCGTCGCGGTGAAGAAGACGCTGACGATGTCGTCGGCTTCGACGGCGTTGCGATCGAGCATCGCGCTCAGAAGACGCCCAGTCGCCGACAACACGTCATCGGCCGTGTCGTCGTTCACCCGGATCGCGCCCCGGGCGGCCCGAACGCTCATCGCTGTCCTTCCGTGCCCGCCGCGGGGCGTAACGCTACAGGCCGGCGACGCGGTAAAGGCCGCGAACCTCCTCCGCCGTCAGGTCTCGAACCTCACCGGGCTTGAGCTTCCCGAGCCTGATCGGTCCCAGCCGAGTTCGGACGAGCCGGCGCACGGGAAGGCCGACCGCATCGAGCATCCGGCGCACCTCCCGTTTCCGCCCCTCGGTCATGACCAGGCGGATCGCGCCGCGGCCACCGCTGCGCCCGACGCTCCGCGCCCCGACGGCACGAGCGACACCATCCTGGAGCTGCACGCCCCGGCGCAGCCGGGCGACGTGCCGTTCGGTGACCGTCCCCTCGACCTCCGCGAGGTACTCCTTCTCCACCCCGTGACTCGGATGCGCGAGCCGATGGGCGAGCTCGCCGTCGTTCGTCAGGAGCAGTAACCCCTCGGTGTCTCGGTCGAGCCGTCCCACGGCGAACACGCGCGGACCGCTCGGTAGGTAGCCGCGAAGGTCTCGTTCGGCGTGGGTGTCTCTCATCGTGGTGGTGACGCCGTGCGGCTTGTGGAAGGCGAGGTACCGCAGCCGCGGATCCACGCTGATGCGATGTCCGTCGACGTGAACCTCGTCTCGTTCGGCGTCGACGCGGTCCCCCAGGCGAGCGGTCCGTCCGTTGACGGTCACGCGACCGCCCGCGATCAGCTCCTCCGAAGCGCGTCGAGAGCCATATCCCGCCCGCGCGAGGGCGCGCTGGAGGCGTTCAACCGGCATGGTGCGTTCAGTCGGTCGAGGACTCCGCGCCGTCGTCCGGCGTCACGTCGCCGTCGCCGCCGTCTTCGCCGAGGGACGCGCGGAGGGTGCCGTCGCCGTTCCCCAGCAGTGGCGCGAGTGGCGGCAACCCCGACAGTGAGGGCAAGCCGATCCGCTCCAGGAACTCCGGCGTGGTGCCGAACAGCACGGGCCGGCCGGGACGCTCGTCACGTCCGGCCTCGGCGACGAGGCCGCGGTCGGACAGCGCGCGGAGGACGCCGTCGGAGTTCACGCCGCGGATCGACGAGACCTGGTGGCG
>CALGFI010000044.1 GCA_937881155.1 uncultured bacterium
CCGGAGTTCGCGAAGTACGCCACGCCATCGTGGAACGCGACCGAGCTCTCGATCGACACGTTCATGTCCGGCAGGACGGCGAACAGCTCCTCGTCGTAGCCCGGAACGGTGAGCACGACCTCAGGGTCGACCGTGACTTTGCCGCTGGCGTTGTAGTCGCGGTTCAGCCGGATCACGTAGAACCACGAGTTCTCTCCCCCCTCCAGCAGATAGTCGCCGATCACGAGCGGCGCTCCGTCCCAGTCGCTGTTCCAAAGGGGGTTCGCAACGCTCGTGGTCGAGTCGAGCGACCACAGCACCATGGGTTCGGCGCGGTCGAGCGCGATCACACGAAGGTGGTTGTCTCGAGAGCCCGCGTAGTAGAGCGGATAGCCGTCGGGATCGCTCGTGGCGGACCCCTTCGGTAGGTCGCCGGTCTGCAGCGAAGAGCGCACCGGCGCGCCGGTCCGGCCGTCGAGGAAGTGGTACGCGCCGTCGTAGGCGTTGATGCGAACCTCGATCGACCCGTCGTCGGCGACGATGACGTTCGGCTGACCCGTCCATCCCGTGCCGCACCACTCCCGCTCCCTGTTCTGGTCCGATGAGAACGAGCACAGACTCCCGGTTGGGGGATAGCGCCACAGCACCCGAGGGTTCCGCGGAACCGGTCCCTCCCCGTACCAACTCCGCGTCGCGTTTCCCCGGAACGTGGTGATGCCGTCGAAGGAGGCGTTGATCGGCTCGGTCGACGGCGCCCTCGAGCTAGGCTCGGGGCTCGGAACAACGCTCGGCGAGTTCTTCCGTGTTGCGCTCGGTGAAGGCGACGCGCCTGTTCGCTGTTCGCCGAAACGGTCGAGCCGCAAGGTGAGGATGCCGGCGAGGACGCCGACCAGGACGACGACGGCGACAGCGAACGAGATTCGGCGACCGGACGCATGTCGAATCGACTTGCGACGCACCGGCGAATCATCGCACCGGGCGGCCGACGAGCCGGGTAGACGGGCCGTCCAGGTCGCGACCGGCAAGCGACCGAATAGTCTTCGAGCGTGAGCCTCGCGCGGAACGCGATCCTGTGGGCCGCGGACAACCCGTGGCTGCGCGAGCATCTCCCGAGCTTCCGCTTCGTCCGCCGGACCGTCGCGCGGTTCATGCCCGGCGAGACGCTCGACGCGGCGCTCGGGGCCGCGGCGCGCCTGGCGAACGACGGCCTCCCGACGATCGTCACCGAGCTGGGGGAGAACGTCACGACGCGCAAGGAGGCGGAGGACGTCGCCGACCACTACACCGACGCGTACGGAACGATCGCCGATCGCCGTCTGGACACGGAGATCTCCGTCAAGCCAACGCACCTCGGACTCGACCTCGACCCGGACCTTGCGGCCGAGAACGTCGAGCGCGTGGCGCAGGGTGCCGAACAGCGTGGGAGCTGGTTGTGGCTCGACATGGAATCGAGCCGCTACGTGCAGCCGACGATCGACCTGTTTCGCAAGGTCCGCGCGACACGACCGAACACCGGGATCTGTCTCCAGGCGTACCTGAGGCGAACGCCTGTCGACATCAACGACCTTATGCCGGATGCGTCGATCCGCCTGGTGAAGGGCGCCTACCGCGAGCACGAGAATCTGCTCGTCGGAGATCGGCAGGCGATCGACGAGAGCTACCGGCGATTCGCTCTTCGGATCCTGGAGGTCAAGGGACCGAGCGAACGGCTCGTCCTCGGAACGCACGACGTCGACCTGGTGTCGCGGATCGAGGTCGACGTCGAGAGCCGCGACGAGTTCGAGATTGCGATGCTCTACGGCATTCGTTCCAGCGATCAGGTTCGGCTCGCGGGCGAGGGTTACACGATCCGAACGCTGATCTCGTACGG
>CALGFI010000045.1 GCA_937881155.1 uncultured bacterium
TGCCGGTGCTCCTCTCCGAGCACCCCGAAGGCCGGCGGTGGCTCCGGCTCCAGGCGATGAGCGCGTGGGAAGTGATCGAGGACACGTTCGAGGACCCGCACAACCGCGCGTTCGCGCTGTGGATGGCGTTCATGACGGTGCAGCCGCCCGAGCGGCCCGGCACCGGCGCGCTCGCGTACTCCTTGTTGTTCGGTCGCCAGCGTCACAGCTGGACGCTCCCGCGCGGGGGCTCCGGGGCGCTCCCCGCCGCGCTCGGCCGCCTGATCGAGAAGCACGGCGGAACGATCCTCACGGGTCGGCGCGTCACCGGGCTCGTCGTCGAGCGCGGCCGGTGCGTCGGCGTGGCGACGGCCGACGGCGAACGGCACCTCGCCCGCCGAGCCGTCCTGTCGACGATCCACGTGAAGCACCTCCTGGACATGGCCCCGGCCGAGGCGTGGGGCGAGGACTTCCGGTTCGGGGTGGACACATGGCGAGCCGGCGTGTCGATGTTCGTGACGCACTACGCGACGACGGAGCCGCCTCGGTTCGCCGTCGATGGGGGGAGGCTCGAGTCCTCCGCCGCCGGAACGCCGGTCTCGGTGCAACGGATGCTTCGCGTCGGTTCGGACTTCCGGGCGGGGGTCGCCGGCGTGGACGACCCCGTCCTGCTCGTGCTGTGTCAGACGGTGGCGGACCCATCGCGAGCGCCCGAGGGCACGCACACGCTGAAGGTCGTCGGCTTCCAGCCATACGAGCTTCCGGAGGGGCCCGAGCGGTGGGACGACATCCGGGACGACGTCTCCGCGGCCAACCTCGAGCACCTGCGCAAGTACGCGCCCAACCTCACCGACGACGTGCTCCTCGCGCGCGTGGTGGAGAGCCCGCTCGACCTCGAGCGGTTCAACGCGCACAACTGGCACGGCTCGTGTCACGGCGGCGACCAGGGGTCGGCCCAGTCTGGCGCGCTCCGCCCGGCGCCGGGGTGGGCGACGCATCGCACGCCGATCGAGGGCCTCTACCAGACCGGCTCCACGACGCATCCCGGCGGCTCGGTCTCCGCCGGCCCCGGCCGCAACGCGGCCATGGTGATGCTGAGGGACTTCGGGACCAGTCTCGAGGAGGTGCTCGCACATGCCTGACGAACGCATCGAGGCGGCGGTTGCTAACTGGGCGCCGCGGTTCACCTCGCAGGGCGTCGACCCCAACGACTTCGCCCGCGCAACGAGCGCGCTGGAACGCTGGGACAACTGGCTCGACGCATGGTGCGCGAACGCGGACGTGCACGCCGAGCTCGCCCGCGAGGCCGAGGCGCTCGGCCGCGCCCTCACCGCCGGGCACGCGTGGGTCAGCGCGGCGCTCTCCTATCACTTCGCCAAGTTCGTGTGGATGGTGGACCTCGACCGCCACCGTTCCGCGGCCTACCGGGCCGTCACGGCGCTTCGGAACGCGCACCGGCTGCTCGACCCGACGGCCGAGCGCGTCGAGGTCCCGTTCGAGAGCGGCGTGATGGTCGGCAACCTCCGGCGGCCCCCGGGTTCCGAGCACACACCCCTTGTGCTCCTGCTCCCGGGCCTGGACTCGACCAAGGAGGAATTCTTCTATTGGGAGGAGGTCTTTCTCGCGCGCGGGATGGCGACGCTGTCGCTGGACGGACCCGGACAGGGAGAGACCGGCTACC
The DNA here is from genome assembly GCA_937881155.1 of uncultured bacterium. GTDB lineage: Bacteria > Actinomycetota > UBA4738 > UBA4738 > HRBIN12 > CALGFI01. Next base: position 1,661 of record CALGFI010000045.1, read on the forward strand.
ACACGAACATCCGCGCCGACTACGAGGTGGGACCCATCGCAGCGCTGGATCACCTGGCGGGACGACGGGACCTCGACCTCGATCTCGAGCGGGTGGGTGTCGTCGGCGTCTCGCTCGGCGGGTACTACGGGCCGCGGACGGCGGCGTTCGAGCCGCGGGTGAAGGCCGTATGCGCGATCGGTGGCCCGCATACGTTCGGCGACGTCTGGGACGGCCTGCCGTCGCTCACGCGCGAGACGTTCCTTCATCACTCGGGGGCGAAGGAACCGGACCAGGCGAAGGCCGTGGCGTCATCGTTGTCACTCGACGGGGTGCTCCCGAAGGTGACGCAGCCGCTGCTCGTCATCTTCGGCAAGCTGGACCGGCTGATCCCGTACGAACAGGCCGAGCGCGTGGCGGCCGAGGCGCCGAACGCCGAGCTCGTGATGTACCCGGACGGGAACCACGTGTGCAACAACATCCCGTACAAGTACCGGCCGCTCGCCGGGGATTGGATGGCCGAGCGAGTGCGGGATGTGGGCTAAGTTCTCGCCGGCCGAGATGGAGCGCCGGTGGGCGCTCGCGCGCGACCTCATGGACGCCGAGGGCGTGGACGCGCTGGTGATGTTCGGCAACTCCGGCGTCAACCGGCACAACCAGGCGAACGTGTTCTGGCTGACGAACCACCTGGATCTGCACCACTGCTACCTGGTCGCGCCACGCGACACATCGATCGAGCCCGCGCTCTACGTCGGGCTGACCAACCACGTGCCGAACGCCCGGCAGGTGAGCGACGTCCCGCTCATCGAATGGGGCGGATACGTCCCGGCGGCGACCGTGGCGGAGCGGCTTCGCGCGATCGGGCTCGACCGCGGCCGCATCGGGCTGGTCGGCGTGAACGCCACGTTCGACATGGGGATGCCCTACCAGCACGTCGATGCACTCCGCCGGGCGCTGCCGGATGTGGAGACGGTCGAGGTGACCCGGGCCTTCGCCGCGCTCCGTTCGGTGAAGTCCGAGGAGGAGGTGGAGTGGCTGCGCCGAGCCGCGGCGTACACGGATCGGACGATCGAGGCGCTCAGCGCCGAGGTCCGACCGGGCATCCCCGAGTACGCCCTGCTCGGCATCATCGAGGGCGCGTACCGCTCCGACGGCGGGTTGCCGCACATCGCGTTCGTCCGGTCGATGCCGATGGACGAGCCGGACGGGTGCGTGCCGGCCCAGAACCCGTCCGATCGAACGATCCGCGAGGGCGACGTGATCATCACGGAGATCAGCGCCTCGTACTGGGGATACACCGGACAGATCCACCGGCCCGTCTTCGTTGGACGCGAGCCAACGCCGACGTGGCAACGGATGTTCGATGTCGCGCTCGACGCGTACCGAGGCATGGCCGACGTGATCCATCACGGCGCGACCGAGGCCGACGTGATCCGTGCAGCCTCTGTAATCGGCGAGCGGGGATACGACATCTACGACGACCTGATCCACGGCTACGGCGTCGACATCCACCCGCCGGTCATCGACCGTTCGTGCAGCCGCTACTGGCCGTGGGACGACTCGTCGCCTGCGCCCCAGGGACGCCGCTTCGAGCGGAACATGGCCATCGTGATCCAACCCAACCCCATCACGCTCGACGAGCGCATGGGGCTCCAGCTCGGGGCGCTGACCATCGTCACCGACGAGGGCGCAAGGTCGCTGCACGAGGTCCCGTTCGAGGCCGTGATCGCGGCCGCATGACGAGTCGAAGCGAAAGGAGATGACGCGATGCCCGAGAAGAAGGACGCCGCCGACTACATCGTCGTGAACCGCGCCCGCGGGCGGATGCTGAGCCACACCTCCGCCGAGATCGTGGTGCGCGACCACGCCCCGATCGTCGCGGACGAGCCGCCCGCCCGAGGCGGCGAGAACCGCGGCCCGACGCCGCTCGAGTTCGTCCTGGTGGCGCTGTGCGCCTGAATCAACGTCTCGACGGCCAGGATGGCCGCCAAGATCCGGTTCGCGTACGAGGACCTCGAGACCGTCGCCGAGGGAACGCTGGACACGCGGGGGCGTCGCGGGCTCGCGGACGTCCCCGTGCACTACTCGGCGGTCCGTCTCTCCGTGCGGATCCGCACCGGCGAATCCGACGCCCGGCTGGAACGCCTGAGCTCGCTCGTCGCTCGGTACTGCCCCGTCGACAGCCTCGTGCGCGCTGCCGTTCCGGACTACGAGGTGACGTGGGAGCGGATGCCGTGACGCGCGGGATCGCCGGCGCGTGACCGACCGGCACGCTGCCTCCCACGCGGGTCGCTGGATCGGTCGACCCGAGCGCCGCCGCGAGGACCTCCGCCTCACCAGCGGTCGCGGCCGGTTCGTCGATAACGTGTCGCTCCCCGGGATGGCGCACCTCGTGCTCGTCCGCAGCCCGCTCGCCCACGCGACCGTCCTCGGCGTCGACACGTCCTCCGCGGCGGCCTCGCCCGGGGTCCTCACGGTGCTCACCGCGGCCGACCTCGGGCCGCACGCGCCGTTGCCGGTCAACCCGGTCCCCGGGGCCGAGGTCGTGGCGGTGCCGCCTCCGCTGCTGGCCGAGGGCCGCGTCCGGTTCGTGGGCGAGGCCGTCGCCGCCGTCGTGGCCGAGACGCGCGCGGCGGCCGAGGACGGGGCCGAGCTCATCGAGATCGATTACGACCCCCTCCCCGTCGTCGTCCGGCCGGATGACGCGCTCGCCGGCGACGTAGTGCTGCACGACCGGGCGCCGGACAACATCGCGCTGCGGTGGCGCCGAACCGCGGGAGACGCGGCCGCCGCGTTCGCCGCCGCCGCGCACGTGGTGGAGGCCCGTCTCCGCATGCCGAGGCTGGCCGCCGTCCCCATCGAGCCGAGGGGCGCGGTGGCGGTCCACGATCCCGAGACCGACCTCCTGACCCTCTGGCTGTCGAGCCAGGACCCCCACCGGCCCCTCCAGCAGCTCTCGGCGGTGCTCGATCGACCGCGCGAGCGGATCCGGATCGTCGTCCGGGACGTCGGCGGAGCCTTCGGGAGCAAGGGATCGCTCGCGACGGAGCACGCCGTCGCCGCGATCGCGAGCATGCGCCTCGGCCGTGCCGTCAAGTGGATCGAGGACCGGTCGGAGAACTTCCTGGCCGCGCACCAGGGCCGAGGCTTCGAGGCGGAGGCCGCGCTCGCCGTCGCCGCGGACGGCACGTTCCTCGCCCTCCGCGCGCGGCTCACCGCCGACCTCGGCGCGTACCTGTTACCGGCGACGCCGACCGTGCCCACGAACGCCGCGATGCTCGTCACCGGCGTGTACGAGACGCCGGCCGTCGACGTCGAGCTCGTCGGCGTCGTGACGAACACGGTGCCGACCGGACCGTACCGCGGCGCGGGCCGTCCGGAGGGAGCGTACGTGGCCGAACGCCTGGCCGACCTCGCCGCGCGAACGCTCGGGATGGACCCCACGGAGATCAGACGGCAGAACTTCATCCCGCCCGAGGGCTTCCCCTACACGACACCGCTGGGCTTCACCTACGACTCGGGCGACTACGCCGCGGCGCTCGATCGAGCGTGCCACGCGTTCTCCTACGACGAACGACGACGGTCACAGGAGCGGGCACGGGGCGAGGGCCGGCTCGTCGGCCTGGGGCTGTCGGTGTTCGTCGAGCGCGCCGGCGCCGGCCTGTCCGAGTTCGGCGCGGCGGAGATCGAGCCCGACGGCGGCGTCGTCGTTCGCACGGGCTCGACCGCGCACGGGCAGGGCCACGAGACGACGTTCGCGCAGATCGCCGCCGACGTCTTCGGGGTCGAGCCCGAGCGCGTCCGCGTCGAGGCCGGCGACACGGCCCTTGTTCCCGAAGGCGTCGGGAGCTACGCGAGCCGGTCGGTCACCGTGGGCGGCTCGGCGCTGCTCACCGCCTGCCTCGCCGTGCGCGACAAGGCGACCCGGGTCGCCGCACGGGTCCTCGGCTCGACGGCCGACGAGGTCGCCTGGCGCGACGGCGTCGCCGCGGTTGGCGACCGAGCGCTCTCGCTCGCCCAGATCGCCGCGGCGGCCGCCGATCCCGCCAACCTGCCGGACGGAGAGCCGCCCGGCCTGTCCGAGCGCGCTCGGTTCTCGCTCTCTGGACCGGTCTTCCCCTTCGGCGCGTACGCCGTGGCGATCGAGATCGATCCCCAGACCGGTGTCCTCACCGTGGACCGGGTCGTCGCCGTGGACGACGCCGGCCGCGTCGTGAACCCGCTGCTGGCCGAGGGACAGGTGATCGGGTCGACGGTCCAGGGCCTGGGGCAGGCGATCTTCGAGGAGATGATCCACGACGAGGAGGGACAGCCGCTCACCGGGAACCTCACGCTCTACGGCATCCCTGGAGCGGCGGAGGTCCCACCGATCCACAGCGAGTTCATGGAGACGCCGTCGCCGCTGAACCCGCTCGGCGCCAAGGGGCTCGGCGAGAGCGGCTCGATCGCCGTCCCCGCGGCGCTCGCCAACGCGGTCGCAGACGCGCTCGAGCCCCTCGGCATCACGCACCTGGATCCGCCGTACACGCCGGAAAAGCTGTGGCGAGCGATGCGCGAGCGGCGCGAGGACGAGCTCAGTACTCGTTCGCGACCATCAGCTCCTCGCACGGGAAGAGCGTGATGACGCGCGGCCCGTCGGCGGTGACGACGATCTCTTCCTCGATGCGCGCCGCCGAACGGCCGTCGGAGGCGGGGCAGTACGTCTCGAGGGCGAAGAGCATCCCCTCGCGGAGCTCGATCGGATCGTCGAACGAGTTCAGCCGGCTGATGATGGGGCGCTCATGCAGGCCGACGCCGACGCCGTGGCCGAACTGCAAGCCGAACGCGTCCATCTCGTTCTCGAACCCGAACTCCTCCGCCTTCGGCCAGACGGCGGCGATCTGGTCCGTCGTGGTCCCGGGATTCACCAGGGCGATCGCGGCATCCATCCACTCGCGCGAACGCTTGAACGCGTCGCGCTGCGCCTGCGTCGCCCGGCCGACCACGAACGTGCGGTAGTAGCACGTCCGGTAGCCGTTGTAGACGTGGATGATGTCGAAGTACGCCTGGTCGCCGGGCCGGATCAGGCGGTCGGAGAACACGTGCGGGTGGGGGCTGCAACGTTCGCCGGCGATGGAGTTGATGGCTTCGACGAACTCCGAACCCATCTCGAACAGACGGGCATGAGCCAGCGCCACGACGTCGCTCTCGCGAACCCCAGGCTTGAGGAACTCGAAGATGTCCTGGTAGACACCGTCGACCATGGCGCAGGCCTGCGTGAGGAGCGTGATCTCATCCGGGCTCTTGATCTCCCGGGCGAGCACCATGATCTGCTGTCCGTCGCGAACGTCGATGCCGGCGCGCTGGAGCTCGAGAAACACCGACGCCTCGGCCACGTCGACGCCGAGCGGCATGCCACCGACGCCCTCCTCGTCGAGCACGGATCGGATCTCCTCGGCCGCCCGGCGCTGGAGGCCGACGACGGGCGAGATCGCTCCCTGCAGCCCCGCGTTGCCACCGATCGAGTTCGTCTTGTCGAACAGGTCGGGAAGCTGCAGCCGATGGGCCTTGGCCGCCGAGCCGAAGTCCCAGATCCGCGGCGGGCCGCCCGTCCGGGTGACGAGCGCGTATCGCTCCCCCTTGTTGAACCCCCAGTAGCCGATGTGCGTGCTCGTCGCGTAGCGGATGTTGCTCGTCTCGAACAGCAGGACGGCGCCGAGCTCCGACGCCGCGAGCTGCTCGCGGACGCGAGCGATTCGATACGTGCGGAGGCGGTCGAAGTCGACGCGATCCTCCCAGTCGACGCCCTGGACACCGGGAGCACGAGTGGTCGCGACGGGGAACCGCTCCGACATCGTCATCACGTGATCGCTGCGGCGGCGAGCGTCCACGCCGGCCGGCCGCTTTCCTGGGGACACGTCTCCTGCGACGGCAGGATAGCCGCGCTCCGCTTCGCCGGACAGGGCAACAGTGACGTCGAACAACGCTCGGCGCTTCCTTCGTCGCTCG
>CALGFI010000046.1 GCA_937881155.1 uncultured bacterium
AAGTCATGCAGGTGGTGACGGGGAGCCCCGCAGCTCGGGCCGGCATCCGCTCCGGCGACCTGATCGTCGAGCTGGACGGAGTGCCGGTCGCCGACGCGCGCGATCTCCAGCGGCTGATGGTCGGCGACGTGATCGGCCGGTCGATGAAGGCCCGGGTGTGGCGCGACGGCGAGCTTCGAACGATCACGATCCATCCCGCCGAGCTCACGGCCGCCTGAGCCCAGGCAGGGAGAACGCGCCCCGCGAACGCCCCGCGTAGCTCTCGAAGGCTCCGGGTACGAACCCCTTGGCAGCGGCGATTGCCGCCGCCGAACCAGGAAGGGGGAACCTTCATGGGACCCGAAGTGTGGATCGTCATCGCGGTCATCGCGTTGGTCGTGATCGGCGTCGCCGCCTACTTCGTGTGGGCGAACCGCCGAACCGAACGGCTCAAGGAGCAGTTCGGATCCGAGTACGACCGCATGCTCGACGAACGGGAGGACCGAAGGGTCGTCGAGTCAGAGCTCGAGGAGCGACGCGCACGCCGTGAGGAGCTCGACATCCGCCCGCTCGATCCCGCCACGCGCCAGCGCTACTCATCGCAGTGGAAGGACGTGCAGGCGCGATTCGTCGACGAGCCCCGCGCGGCCGTTCGAGGGGCCGATGAGCTCCTCACGACGGTGATGCGCGACCGCGGCTACCCGATGGACGACTTCGAGCAGCGGGCGGCCGACATCTCGGTCGATCACCCGCAGGTCGTCGAGAACTACCGCTCGGGCCACGGCGCCTTCGAACGGACCGGTACGACGGGTTCGACCGAGGACAGCACCGAGGAGCTGCGACGGGCGTTCGTTCACTATCGAGCGCTGTTCGCGGAGCTGCTCGAGGAGCCCGCGGACGAGCGGCTGCAACAGGCTAGGTAGCGCGGCCGCACCACGCACGGAATAGCCGGCGCGTCGCACGGGTTCACAAATGTGCCCGTGCGACGCCCGGCTTTCATTTTCATCTCGAGGAGGAACGTGGCCACCTGCGTTACCTGCGGCGACGAGCTGCACCCGGAACGAGCCCAGAAGTACGACTACTGCACCAAGCCCGCGTGCCGAGAGCGCAACGCCAGGCCACGCGTGATCGCGACGGTCGGCGTGAACAAGGCCGCCGATCAGGTCGTGGTCCTCGACGACGAGACGCAGGAGGAGATGGCGAGCGGCCGGTTCAAGAAGGAACCGAACGCTCGGGGCTCCGTTCGGAGCCGATCGACACGAGCGCATGATGGAGACGCAATGCACGAGCCGCGCGTGCTGGTCCCCCGTTCGAGCGCGCGTCCGTCCCGGCCGCGATGGAGCGAGGCCCAGGTAGAGCTCGCGCTGACGTACCGGGCGATGGGGATGAAGCCGGACGAGATCGCGAAGAAGCTCGGCCTCACCCCGTACGTCGTCACGCAGATCCTGCTCAGCGCGCAAAGCGCCGGGAAGCGCTGAGGACAATGGCCGATCACAACGCCGGGATCATCGAGGAATTCCGGGCGAACAACGGACGCGTCGGAGGCTACTTCGATGGCGCCACGGTGTTGCTCCTTCACGCCGTGGGGAGGAAGACGGGTCTCCCGCGAGTGAACCCGCTCGTGTACCTGCCCGACGGCGATCGATTCGTCGTGTTCGCCACGAAGGGCGGCGCACCGACCAACCCGCACTGGTACCACAACCTGATGGCGAACCGGGACGTCGAGGTCGAGGTGGGGACCGAGACGATCCCCGTGCGTGCCAGAGAGATCCAGGAGGAGGACGAACGCGCCGACCTCTACGCGCGGCAGGTCGAACGGCGGCCGGATTTCGGCGAGTACCCGAAGCGCACGAACCGAAGGATCCCCGTCATCGCGCTCGAGCGCGCCCGAGGTGACGGACCCGCCTGAGCAGCAGGTCGGAGGGGCGGCCCTGATACACCGCTTCCCATCCGAGGAGATCCGGCCGAGCCCCGAACAGAACGATCACCCGGCCGTCGCGCCTCGGCCCCCGACGCAGCCCACCGGCGACACGCCATCCGTGCGCGCCTCCGGCGACGAGCGCGGCGGAAGGCGCGACGAACCCGGACCCCCCACGCTCGCGCAGGCGTGAGGCCTCGCGCCGGCATGCCGGATACGAGCGCACGCCTCCCGTCATCGTGGTCCGCGGCAATCGCGGCCTCGCCGTCGGGAGCTCGCCGATCTCGACCGCCCACAACGAACGCCGAACCTCCAGGACATCGCGCGGGTCGGTGATCTCCTCGTGTCGGAGCAGCTCGGCCCACGCCCCTTCGGGCGTGTCGGCGAAGGTGTTCACCGGTCCGCCGCCCTCCCCGTTCCACCGGCTCGCCGGCTGCCCAGCGGTCTCCCACAGGAACGGGAAGCGCGGATCGGTGTGACGGAAGACGATCACGTCGTTGGGGAAGCCGTGAGCGAGCGCGCCAGCGCCAACACGCGTTCGGCATCTCCGCCGTCGGGATCCCACTCGCCGGACAGCAACGAATCGGGCGACCGACCACCGAGGAGCGAGCGCGTCCGCTCGAACCACCTGCGCACACCGACTTCCGAATACGCGCCGCGGAGCTCTCCGACGATCCGCGCGATCAGGTGCAGGCGGGCCGCAACGACGTCCGGCGTCGGCCGCTGATCCGCCGCATAGCGTCGAAGGCTGGCGACCGAAACTCCCACCAGCTCGGCCAGGCGCTCGACGCCGAAGAGCTCGATCATCACCGGCCACTCGAACGCCGGGACCGGCGAACCCTCAAGCGCACGTTGGAGCTCGCGCAACGCGGCTGCCGCGCGGTCGGGCGAACGAGACGCCGTCGATCTGAGTGACGCGGCGGCCGACTCGCCGACGCCTGCCTCCGCGGCTCGCGTCGCAACCCAACGGACCACGTCGAGGTTCAGCTCGTCGACGTCGTCGGCCAGCAGCCCCATCGCCTCCATCGCCTTGAGCACGTCGACGGCGGCCTCGGCCGTCTCCGGGTCGTCGAGCGGAGCCCGAACGGAACGGATCTGGAGCTTTGTCACACTCCGAATGGTATCCGCTGGCACGTCAGCCGTCATCTCCCGACGCTATCGAGCGGCGGCGACAGAGCCATCTGGTTCGATACCGATGTGGCGAAGACGCCCGTGTACCTCGAGATCGGACGCAAACGCGTGTTCGCCGGCTCGGTCGACTGGCCCGGCTGGACGCGCAGCGGGCGGGACGAGGACGCCGCGATCGACGCGCTCCTCGCGTACGCGCCGCGGTACGCGAAGGTCCTCCGCGGCACACGGCTGAAGTTCGATCCGCCGTCGCGAGGATCCGCGCTCACGGTCGTCGAACGGCTCTCCGGGAACGCCACGACCGAGTTCGGCGCGCCGGACATCCCGCCGTCCGCCGACACGAAGCCGATCACGACGAAGGACCTCGAACGGTGCCAAACGATCCTGAAGGCGAGCTGGCGGGCGCTCGATCGCGCCGCCGACGCCGCCGAGGGCAAGGAGCTCACGAAAGGTCCGCGCGGAGGCGGCCGGGACCTCGACAAGATCGTCGACCATGTCCTCGGCTCCGATGAGAGCTACCTCTCGCGTCTTGGCGCCAAGGCCCCGAAGTCCGAACCCCGCGAGCGCGCCGCTCGACTCCGCGTAACGATCCTCGACACGCTCGAACGGGTCGCTCGCGACGGAGTTCCCGAAGGACCTCGCGGCGGCAAACGGTGGCCGCCTCGATACTTCGTTCGACGGTCGGCGTGGCACGTCCTCGACCATGCGTGGGAGATCGAGGACCGCACGCCGGGATAGTCTTCCCCGCGATGGGCGACCCGCCGCCGCAGCGGCACCTGATCCTGATCCTCGCTCGGAATTTCGCCTCCCGCCTGGCGACTGCGGCGTTCCTGGTCGACGCCGATGGACGCGTCATCTATTTCAACGAGGCGGCCGAGCAGCTGCTCGGTACCGGGTTCGGCGAGGGCCACGGGATGTCGAGCGAGGAGTATCTGGAACGCTTCCGAGTGGCCGACGAGCAGGGCGAGCGCGTCGCGATGGCCGACACGCCGATCGGCATCGCCGTGAACCGCCGAGAACCCGCGCACATGCCGGTGACGATCACGGCCGGGAACGGCGTCGCGCGTCGCATCGAGGCGACCGCGTTCCCGCTCATGGCGCACGCGGGTGAGCTCGTGGGCGCCATCGCATTCTTCTGGGAAGGCGTCCCCAAGAGCGCCGAGGGCTGAACCGTGCGCGTCATGTTCTGGGGGTGCCGGGGCACGATCGCCTCTCCGGGCGCCGACACAGCGCGCTACGGCGGCAACACGTCGTGCGTCGAGGTCCGCCTGGACGACGGGACGCTCCTCGTCCTCGACGCCGGGACGGGGGCCCGCGCCCTCGGCCAAGCGCGCGTCGCGGATTCGCCGTCGCGGATCGACGTGTTGATCACGCACCTGCACGTGGATCACATCGAGGGGCTGGGCTTCTTCGAGCCGATCTGGCGCGCCGAGACTGATCTGCACGTGTGGGGGCCACCGTCGCCTGTTGCCTCGCACGACCGACGGTTGGCCAAGTACTTCTCGCCGCCGCTGTTCCCGCTCCATCTGTCCGAGGTCCCGGCGCACGTCACGTTCCACGATGCACCCGAAGGCTCGTGGACGATCGGTGGCGCGACGGTTCACTCTGCGTCGATTCAGCATCAGGGCATCACCGTCGGGTACCGCGTCGAGGCAGACGGCGCGGCGGTCACGTATCTCACCGATCACGAGCCGGCTCTCGGCGCCGACATCGAGACGGCCCTGCCCGAGTGGATCTCCGGAGCCGCCCTGGCATGGAAGGCCGATCTGTTGATCCACGACTGCCAGTACACCGACGAGGAGTACGAGGCTCGGGTCGGGTTCGGTCACACGAGTCCTGCGGACGTCGCGGCGTTCGCGGCCAAGGTCGGCGCCCGCCGGCTCGCGCTGTTCCACCACGACCCTTTTCACTCGGATGATGAGCTCGACGCGATTCGCGAGCGCGTCCTCGAACGCTGGAGCGTCGATCCTTCGCGCGTCGTCATCGCCGCCGAGGGCGCCGAGCTCGCCGTCGAACGTTGAGGTCGGGCCGGTGGACCGGCGCTGCCGCGCTACTTCCGGGTCAGCGAGTACGCGATCCTCGCGGCGATCGCGTGTCGTGCGGACGCCCGCGCGGGGTTCGTCTCGCAGTTGGTTTCCGTCTCGGCATCACACGCGTCCGACCCGAGCCCGCCGTCGGCGGTGTCGGCGTCCTGATCGGCGAACCCGAAGAAGCCGCCGAGGATCACGTCGTCGCCGTCGAGACCGAACAGGTCATCGGCTCCGGTGCTGCCTTCGAGCGTGTTCGAAGCGTCGTCTCCGGTGATCGTGTCGTCGAACACGGTCCCAATCACGTTCTCGAAACCGGCCAGCGTGTCACCGTGCGAGTCCGTTTGCGTGCTGAGGTCGATCGTCATCCCCGCCGTCGAGTCGAGGTTCCCCAAGGTGTCGATTCCGAGACCGCCGTTCAGGCTGTCGACGCCGTCGCCACCGTCGATGAGGTCGTCTCCATCGCCCCCGTCGACCGTGTCACCGCCCTCGTTGAGGGCCACGAAGGTGTTGTTCCCTGCGTCGCCGGTCATGATGTCGTTGCCACGGCTCCCGGAGGCCCCCTCGATCCCAACGAGGGTGTCGTTCCCATTGCCGGTCGAGACGCCGGTCAGAAGGTTCACATTCACGGGCCCCGCGAGGATGTTGTTCGGGCGGAAGTACGCGTCGACGAAGTAGTTCTCGGCGAAGTCGAGGCCGTTGCCCCCGTCGAGCACGTCGTCCCCCGCGCCGCCCACGAGGCCATCACCTCCGCCGAGTCCGGTGATCGTGTCGTTGCCTTCCAGGCCGATCAGGACGTTTGACGCCTTGTTGCCCTCGATCTCGTCATCGAAGGGGCTGCCCACGATCAGCTCGACGCCGCCGTCGAGCGTGTCGGTGCCCGTCCCGGTCACCTCTTCATCAGCCAGGCTGGCGGTGATCGAACGCGTCGCGTCCGGATACCGCACGTCGTCGAGCCGTCCGCCGCCGCCTCGAACGACGTCCTTGCCCGCCCCGGGCTGGAGACCGTCGTCACCGCCGCCACCGTCCAAGCGGTCGCGGCCGTCGCGACCGATGAGGAGATCGCTGCCGCGGCCGCCGCAGAGGAGATCGTTGCCGGCGAGCCCTCTGATGAGGTCGTCGCCGCCGCGGCCGTGGATGACGTCGCGGCCCCGCGTTCCCTTGAGGCGATCGTCGCGCGACGTCCCGACGATCGTGGCGACCTTTCCAAAGCACCGCGGAGCGGCCGCCGACGCAGGCACGCCCACGACCCCGATCACGACCACGATTACGGACGCGAACGTGAGGAGGCGCCTCGGAAGGCTCATGGGGACTCCACCTGAGTGACAGAACCGCGAAGCCAACCTATGGCGATTCGAAGGGCTCCGGCAACATCCGGAGATGACCAGTTGGCGAACCGGCAGTGGTGCACTCACGCCGCCGAGAGGCGTCGCACCGGTCTGCCGCTCTCGGCCGATGGCCTAGCCCTCGGGGTCCCGCGTCCATCGGCCGCGACCCGTTGACGCCCCACGAATGGCCGATAGACCGATGTGCTCCACCCGCGTCATGGCGCACTCTCTCCCCGTCGACTGAAGGGAGGGCTTGTGGATGGGTATCTCTACGGTGGAGTGGCTGCAGGTCGTACTTGCCGGGCTCGCCCTCCTGACCTGCGTGGTCGTACTTCTGACGACGCTCGGAATGCGGGCGGTGGCCTTGGAAACGGCGACGCTCGACGAAACGGACACGAAGACGATCGTGAACCTTCGACTGCTCGAATCCCGCGTCTCCGAGCTGGAAAAGGTCGCCGCCGGGCTCGAACGATCTCGAGGCTTCACCGATATCAGCTCTGATGTCGTCGACCTCCGAGCGGCGCTCGGCGCCTTTCGACGGCGCGGCGTGACCGGCGTCGTGCGTGTTCCGGACGCCGAGTAGCGGAGACCGCTAGGCGATCGGACGGTGCCGGGGGCGCCGGCGGATCGCCAGGACCACGAGCGCGACGACTCCCGCGACGAGGACGACCGCGAGGAGCGGCACGAGGATCGCCGCGAACGAGAGCGTCGCGGACAGGCCGTCCTCGCCGAGACTCAACACCGGGTTCCCCACGCCTCCGGTCGTGACGGTGGAGAGCGGTCGAGCGACGGACCGGGCGCCCTGGGTCGCCTCGGCCGCCACCGCGCCAAGGACCAACGCCACGACCGGCGTTGCGCCGGTGTCCGACGTCACCCCGAGTGCGAGGGCGGCCCCGACGATCGGCGCGACGACGAAGCCGATCGCGTGCAACACGTGATCGACCGCGGGCACCTTGTCGCCGATGAAGTCGATCAGTCCGATCACCGCGATCACGCCGAGCACGACCGGTTCCTCGAGTCGATCGAACGGAGCATCGAGCGTGATCAGGTCGGTCGTTCGCGCCAGGACGCCGGTGATCAGGAGCGGAACGTAGGCGTTGAAGCCCGCGGCCGTGGACAGGCCGAGTCCGGTCGCGAGCGAGAGGAGCGTCTCCACCGCCTAGGCCCGCCTTTCACCTATCGTTCTCGTTCGCATGACCCATCTTGGAGGACGCCGGTGGCCGAGCGCACGCTGAACTTCACGACGCAGGTCTCCGTGACGTCGAAAGCAACGCCCGACGCCGTCTACGACACGATCTTGGATCTTCGCGCACACCTCGAATGGTCCGGCGAGCGCGCCGATGACGACAAGTTCAAGCTCCTGTCGCTCGAGGCGCCCGACGGTCCAGCCGCCGTCGGTACGACGTTCTCGTCATCGGGCACCGCGGACAATGGGACCTTCCACGATCGATCCGTGGTCACCGAGGCGACTCGACCTCACCGGTTCGTCATCGAGACGGACTCCCGCCTGGAGCGCACACGCGGGCGAACGTGGGAAGTTCACTTCATCCACCGCTACGACATCGAACCGGAGGCGGACGGCTCGCGGATCGTGTATAGGGAGACCGCGCAGCGTGCGAACTACCGGCCGTACTGGCTGCACCCGCTGATCAGCCCGATCTTCCGGCCGTACGTGAATCGCGCCGACCGCAAACAGCTCACGAACCTCGCGCGCCTGGCGGAGGAACGCTCGACCGGCTGAACGTCGCTGTGCGAGTGACTACGAGACCGGTTCGTTCTGCTGTTCGGTCGGCGTCGATCCGACGACCCAGCCGAGAATCCCGGTCAGCAAGATGCGCGTTCCGACGGGCAGCGGGCGGGCGAATCCCAGTCGTGTGCCGTCGAGCTGATACTCCGACTTGATGTGCGTCCCGTCAGACAGCACCGCCTCGATCTCATCGGGCGAGTAGTGAGGTGGTTCGAAGAACACGTCGCGTTCGGAAACTGATGGCGCCGGGGACTCAACCATGTCGCTCCTCTCTCCCGACAGCTTAGGCCTATTTGAGCGGGTTCGACCGGCAATGACCGTGCTGCCGAAAAGGTGTGACTGATGTCGGCCCTCGGTAGGCACGCTACGTGGGCGACGGCCCGACCGCGAAGAAGGCGGCGACCGTGCGGACCGCCCGCCTGAGCCGGTCGCTCGTGCGCGGTGGTGGTCCCGTCTTGGGTAACTCCACGACGGTAAGTCGCGGACGGTTAAAGATCGCGGTCGGCGTGACATCCTCGGCGTCACGCCGAACCGCAGCATCCCTAGCTGGCGTCATGGTGTTCACTGCCTCAGAACAGCCAGACCAGAAGAAGTACGAGAACCAGCAATCCGACGAGAGACACTCCGATATACATCTCGACCTCCCTCGTGCTTC
>CALGFI010000047.1 GCA_937881155.1 uncultured bacterium
GGGGCACGCTCTGTTGTTCTCGCTCGTTCTGCGGCCGCCGCTCGAGCCGGATTCGATCGGCACCATCTCGTTGCTGGCGGGCACCGCCTTGACCACGGCGTGTCGCGACGTCGCTGCGGCGGACGCCACGTGCAAGTGGCCGAACGACGTTCTGGTGAACGGTGGCAAGGCCGGGGGAATCCTGGCCGAGGCACGCGTTGCGGTATCGAGCGTCGAATTCATCGTTGTCGGGATCGGCGTCAATCTCGGGTCGCCGCCGAGCGACGTTCCGAACGCCGCAGCCGTCGACGCCGACGACGAGATGCTGTTGACGGCGTTCCTCCACGGGTTCGCCCGCGGATACCGGCCGTCGAACGAGTCGTTCGGGCACGACGTGGTCGCGTCGTACCGGGGCGTTTGCTCGACGCTCGGCACCCGGATCCGCGCGCGGACGACCGGTGGGAAGGTAGTTGAAGGCGAAGCCGTCGACGTCGACGAGACCGGCGCGCTCGTCGTCCGCGTCGGCGAAGCGGTCGAGCGCGTTCGGTTCGGTGAGGTCGAGCACCTGCAGTAAGCTCCCGCCCGATGGCGTTCCCGCGACGGCTGCTCATCGAAGGCGAAGAGCTCGTGCTCGATCTTCGTCCGCATTGGATCGCGCTCGTCGCTCCGATCTCCGTGACGGTGCTCGTCGTCGTGGGGTGGATCCTCGCGCTGATCTACGCGCCCGACGACGGCTCCGCCAGGACCGCGGTGCTGTGGATCGCGCTCGCCGCCGGCGTGCTGATCCTGCTGTGGTATCCCGTGCGCGCGTTCGTCGCCTGGGTGACGTCGACCTTCGCCGTCACGAGCGACCGAGTGATCCATCGAGAGGGCTTCATCGCCAAGCGGACGATGGAGATCCCGCTCGAGGCCATCAACGACGTTCGGTTCCAGCAGTCGGTGTTCGAACGGATGGTCGGGGCGGGCGACCTGGTGATCCAGTCCGCGAGCGAGTTCGGCCGGAACGTGTTCGCGAACATCCGCCATCCCGAAAGCGTGCAACGGACGATCTACGAGCAGGGAGAGCGCAACAAGGAACGGATGTACCAGTCCAATGCATCCCGCCCATCACCGGCCGCGCCGTCGGTGACGACCGAGCTCGAGCGCCTGGCCGGGCTGCGCGATCGCGGCGTTCTCACCGAGGCAGAGTTCCAGAACCAGAAGAAGAAGATCCTCGGCGACTGACCGCGATCGGCGTGGTCTGACGGTTGGCCGCACGATCGCGAGCGATGGGAGAATCGAGGACGTGGAGCCGCGCGTCGCGGTCGTGGGGATCGGTCACGCGGGGTTCGCCCCCATCACGGCCGGTGTCTCGTACAAGGAGCTGATGTTCGAGGCGGCGCAGCGCGCCTACTTCGACGCCGGCGTCGATCCGAGAACGGGCGTCGACTCGTTCGTGTGCTGTTCGGAGGACTTCCTCGAGGGAACGTCCATCTTCGACGAGTACGTGCCGGATCAACTCGGCGCCGTGCAACGGCCGGTGCAGACGGTCGCCGGCGACGGACTGTTCGGGTTCGTGACGGCGCTCATGCTGATCCGTTCGGGGATCGCGTCCGTCGTTGCGGTCGAGGCGCACAGCAAGGTTTCGGACGTTCGCTCGCTCGGAGCCATCGAGGCGTTCGCCCTCGACCCGGTTCTGAACCGGCCGCTCGGCATCTCGACGCTGAACGTCGCGGGTCTCGAGATGAACGCGTTCCTCGAACGCACCGGGCTCTCGGAGGAGCACTGCGCGATGGTCGCCTCGAAGAACCGTACGAACGCGCTCGACAACCCGCGTGCGGCGTATCCGGCGCATCTCTCCGTCGAGGACGTCGACGACTCGACACCGGTCTCATGGCCGCTTCGGGACCTCGAGGTGGCGCGGCGTGCCGACGGCTGCGTCGTGATGGTCCTGGCATCCGAGGAACGCGCGCGACAGCTGACGGAGGCGCCGGTGTGGATCCTCGGCGCGGGGTGGGCGTCGTCGAGCCCGTCGCTCGAGAGCCGGTTGTGGGGACACGCCGAGTCCACGACGCGCGCGGCGGAGATGGCCTACCGGCTCGCGGACGTCGGAGATCCCGCCGAGGAGATCGATCTCGCTGAGGTCGACGACGTCTATGCGTTCCGCGAGCTCGAGCACCTCGAGGCGCTCGGAATCGCAACCGGGCCCGAGCTCGCCTCGCTGCTCGAGGCCGGCGACCTCGACATCGGCGGCGAGATGTCCGTGAACGCGTCCGGAGGCTCCATCGGTCAGGGGAACCTGTTCGAGGCGAACGGGCTCGTCCGCGTGCTGGAGTGCGTGGAGCAGCTGCGCGGCGAAGCGGGCGAACGGCAGGTCGACGAGGCGTATGTCGCCGTTGCGCAATCGGCTCGTCAGGTGCCGAGCACGTCGTCGGCCGTGGTGATCCTGGCGAACGACGCGGGGGCCGGGGGGTAGCACAGTGAGCGAAGCGAACGTTGTGCGAACCCCCGGAAATGACGGGGGCCGGGGGATGAAGGTCGCGGGCGTCGATCACGTGTGGTTCTGGGTGAGCGACATGGACCGCGCGGTCGAGTTCTACGCGGACAAGCTCGGGCTGTCGGTGCTCCGCCGGGGGGATCGGTGGACCGAGCTCGACGGCGGCACGGTGCGCCTCGGACTGCACGGCCATGTCGATGGTCACGCGGCCGATCACGGTGGCACCGCTGTGTTCCTCGTCCACGACCTGGATGCGGCGAAGGCGGCGCTCGAGGAACGCGGCGTCGAGTTCGACGAGCACATGGGCGAGGTGTCGGGCTACGCCCGGTACGCGTCGTTCGGCGATCCGGACGGCAACTCGATGCAGATCATCGAGTACGTGTCGGAGCACGGCTGATGGCGCGTCGCGTCGCGGTGGTCGGCGCCGGCATGACGAAGTTCGTTCGGCGCGCACAGGAGACCGGGAAGGAGCTCGCGTGGGAGGCATCGCGCGCCGCGCTCGACTCGTGCGAGCTGACCCTCGATGACGTCGACGCGGTGTGTCTGACGAGCGCGCCGGACGCGTTCGATGGTGTGCACATGAAGGGGGAGTACCTGTCCGACGGCGCGGGCGCGTTCGGCAAGCCGTTCATCCGTACGTACGTCGGCGGCGGCAGCGGCGTGTTCACCGCGATCCAGGCGTGGTACACGGTCGCGAGTGGCATGGCGGACGTCGTGCTCGCCGTCGCCGAGGAGAAGATGTCCTCCACGCAGCCGCACCCGCAGGGCGCGTTCCTCACGATCTTCGACAACGTCTTGGAGCGGCCGCTCGGTCCGAACCTGCTGTGGATCTTCGCGCTCGAGATGAACCGGTACATGAGCGTGTACGACCTCGACAAGCGCGACATCGCACAGATCGCGGTCAAGAACAAGCGAAACGCGGCCGGACACCCCGCCGCGCTGCTCGGACAGAGCGACATCACGGTGGAGGACGTGCTCGGGTCCGAGACGCTCGCGTGGCCGGTGCAGCGGCTCGACGTGTCACCGATCAGCGACGGAGCGGTCGCGGTCGTCGTGGCGAGCGAGGAGGCAGCGCGCAGGATCACGGATCGACCGGTGTGGATCGATGGCGTCGGTTGGAACCTCGACACGACGTACTGGACGAACCGCGATCTGGTGTTCCCCGAGTACGTTGCCAACGCCGCTCGCATGGCCTACGACATGGCGGGCGTGACCGAACCGCGCAAGCAGATCCACATCGCCGAGCCGTACGACCCGTTCGACTACAAGGAGCTGCATCATCTCGAGGGGCTGTTGCTGTTCGAACCGGGCAAGGCGCCCGAGGCAGCGCGCGACGGCGTGCTGAATCGCGACGGCGACCTGCCGAGCTGCCCGTCCGGCGGTCTGCTCGGGGTGGGGAACCCGATCGCCGCGGCGGGTCTGATGAAGATCGCCGAGCTGTACTGGCAGCTGCGGGGCGACGCGGGCGAGCGGCAGGTTCCCGGAACCCCCGAGCGCGGTGTCGCCCAGGCGTGGGGCGACCTGATGCAGGTGGGAACGGTGGTCGTCATGGGACGTGACGGCGTATCGCGATCGTCCGGCTCGTCACCGCCGGCGACCTCCGATACGGTCGCCGCGACGTCGCTTCCGGTCGTCCAGACACCGCCGTACGCCACCGCGGGACATCCCCTGTCCGACGCGCAGTTCCGCGGGGCCGTTGGCGCGGTGGATCACGCCGTGGACGCCCGGTACGAGTGGGACGCCGGCGTTGCCGTCGGCCGGTTCCTCGATGGTCTCGCGGAGGGGCGGATCCTGGGCCGCGAGTGTCGCGGGTGCGGCCGCGTCCTCGTCCCGCCCCGCATGTTCTGCGAACGGTGCTTCCGGGCGACCGACTCATGGGTCGACGTTCGGCACTCGGGCAGCGTGGAGACCTTCTCGATCTGCCACGTCGCGTGGGACATGACCCCGCTCGACGAGCCGCAGCTTCCGGCGGTGATCTCGATCGACGGCTCGGACGGCGGTTTCCTCCATGTCCTCGGCGAGGTCGCGCCCGACGACGTTCGCGTGGGGATGGCCGTCGAGGCGGTATGGAAGCCCGAGGTCGAACGCACCGGCTCGATCCTGGACATCGCCTACTTCCGCCCACGGGCGACGGGGGACTGACACCGTGCTGGAGAAGCTCGAGCGGCCGGACGAGGTTCGGCGGTGGAAGGGCCGGATCCCGGTCTCGCACCG
This sequence comes from uncultured bacterium, assembly GCA_937881155.1. Taxonomy (GTDB): domain Bacteria; phylum Actinomycetota; class UBA4738; order UBA4738; family HRBIN12; genus CALGFI01. The sequence continues at coordinate 4,670 of CALGFI010000047.1, forward strand.
CTACACCCCTGGGGTTGCCGGAGACGTCTTCTTTACGGCGCTCCGGGATCGCGGCGTGCTCCTCGGCTCGCGGTGCGACTCGTGCGACTACACCTACGTGCCGGCACGGCTGTTCTGCGAGCGGTGCTTCGCGGAGCTTTCAGCCGACGCGGAGGTCGGCCCGGGAGGCCGGCTGGTGTCGTTCACGATCTCCTACACCGGCCTCGAAGGGGAGCCCCTTGAGCAGCCGGTCGCGATCGGCCTCGTTCGGCCCGATGGAGCCGACGCCGCGATCGTCCATCGCATCGTCGAAACGGGGGACGAGCCGCTCGAGATCGGTCAACGCATGGAGGTCGTGGTGAAGCCCGATGAAGAACGAACGGGCTCGATCCACGACATCGACGGGTTCCGGCCTACCGGCTAGAGGTTCATCCGTGGACTTCGATCTCACCGACGAACAGCGAAGCTTCCAGACGCTCGTTCGCGAGTTCGCCGAGGAGGTCGTGGCGCCGGCCGCGGCCGGCTACGACGAGCGCGAGGAGTTCCCGCTCGAGGTCGTGAAGCGCATGGGCGAGCTCGGCCTGTTCGGCATCCCGTTCCCCGAGGAGTACGGCGGCCAGGGCGGCGACCTGGTGACGTTCTGCCTGTGTCTCGAGGAGATCGCCCGGTGGGACTCGTCGGTAGCGATCACGCTCGAGGCCGCGGTCGGCCTGGCGGCGAACCCGATCTACCGGTTCGGGACCGAGGAGCAGAAGCGACGGTGGCTCGAGCCGATGGCGCGCGGCGAGGCGCTCGGCGCGTTCGCCCTGACCGAGCCCGGCGGCGGATCCGACGCCCGCGCCATCAGAACGACGGCTCGACTCGACGGCGACGAGTGGGTGATCGACGGAACGAAGGCGTTCATCACGAATTCGGGAACGCCGATCACGTCGGCCATCCTGGTCGCGGCTGTGGACGCCGGGATCGGCGAGGGTGCCGTCACCACGATCGTCGTACCGAGCGGAACGCCCGGGCTCACGGTCGGTGCCGCATACCGCAAGATCGGTTGGCGCGCCAGCGATACGCACGAGGTGTCGTTCGACCGCTGCCGCGTCTCCGCCGATCACCTGCTCGGCGAACGCGGACGTGGATACGCGCAGTTCCTCGAGGCGCTCGCGGACGGGCGCGTCGCGATCGGCGCGCTCTCCGTCGGTCTGGCGCGCGGATGCCTCGAGGAGAGCGTGAAGTACGCGAGCCAGCGCCAGGCGTTCGGCAAGCCGATCGGGGCGTTCGAGGCGCTCCAGTTCAAGATCGCCGACATGAAGGTGGCCGTCGAGACCGCTCGGCTGGCCGTGTTGAACGCGGCGTGGCGGCGCGATCGGGGGAAGCCCTTCGCGACGGAGGCGTCGGTCGCCAAGCTCTACGCGAGCGAGGTGGCGACCACGTGCGCCCGCGAGGCTGTGCAGGTCCACGGCGCCTACGGCTACGTCGAGGAGTTCCCCGTCGCGCGCTTCTACCGCGACGCCAAGGTGTTGGAGATCGGCGAGGGGACCAACGAGATCCAGCGGCTGTTGATCGCGCGCGCATTGGGACTGCCGGGCACGGAGCTGTAGCGCGCCGCGTGTGGTGCGGCGCGCGAGGATCGGTTCTTGGCCGGCGACGATGCTTGCATCGGGCCAACGCGTGGGGCAGGCTCGAACGGCCGCGCGAGTTGACAACCCCGTTGCCGTCTCGGTAAGCAGGGAACCCTTCCATGGCCGAGAAGTCGATGCACGCCCCCAGCCGTCTCTCCGGTCTGCTCTATGCAGCTGTCGCGCTGCTGCTCCTCGCGGCGCTCTCGCCGGTCGCGAGTGCGCAGACCTCGACGGAGGAAGAGCTCGAGGACGCAGAGGCAGAGGTCGACCGGCTCGTCGCCGAGATCTCGCAACAGGAAGGGGAGCTCGAGGGCCTCATGGCCCAGGCCGCCGAGATGTGGCAGCGGGTCCAGGACGCCGAAGCTCGCTACCAGCAGATCAGTGCGGACCTCGAGAAGACGAGGGAGAACCTTCACGACGCGCAGAACGAGTTCGCGGCGCTTCAGAAGCGGCTCGACGCGCGCGCGCGAGAGACCTTCATGGCCGGGCCGGGGACGGAGCTCGAGTTCCTGTTCGGTTCGACGTCGCTGGCCGACCTGTCCGCCCGGCTCGAGTACGTGAGCGCGGTCAGCGAGACGGACGTCGACCTGGCGATCGGGGTGCAGAACCTCAAGAACGAGTTGGCGGCGGAGAAGCAAGAGGAAGAGCGCCTCCGGGCGAGTCGCGCGGCCGCGCTTCGACAGGCGCGCGATGAAAAGGCTGCTGTGGACGCGAACCTCGCCGAGCAACAGCGCATCCTCGACGACCTCGAGGCGAAGAAGGCGCACGCCCTCGAGCTCGCCAAACGGCTCGACCGCAAGCTGCAACGAGAGCTCGAGGCGCTGACCGGGGTCCAGTTCTTCGACGGCGTGTTCGAGGTCTGTCCCGTCGATCCGCCGCACGCGGCGTACGACGGGTTCGGCGCGCCTCGCTTCGGCGGCGGGTACCACCCGCACGCCGGAAACGACATCATGGCGCCGATGAACACGCCGATCCGCGCGACGTTCAACGGGACGGCGAGCACATCGGTGAACGGCCTCGGCGGGTACGCCGTCTACGTGTACGGCGCGAACGGGTACACGTACAACGCGCATCTTGCGCAGCCGGGTGTGAGCGGTTCCGTCAACGCAGGTGACATCATCGGGTACGTCGGAATCTCGGGGAACGCGACCACGCCCCACAATCACTTCGAGTGGCACCCCTACCAGATCCCGGAGAGCTGGCCGGTCAGTCCGTACGGGTATTCGGTGATCGGTTCGGCCGTGAACCCCTGGCCGCTCCTTTCCCAGGTCTGCTATTAGACCGTCCCCGGCCGCGAGTCCGTTCGTCGCGACGCCGGCGAGGGTCGGTTCGCTTCCTCGAACCAGTGGGTCCTCGCTTCGAGGACCCACGCGCAGGTCGGACCGCCCACACGGCTCCCGTCGCCAGCGCGACGAGTCCCGCGATGATCGCTACCGTCGCGACGTCGACGCCGCCGTCCGCGGTCGGCGCCGGCGACACGCGCGTTCCCGTTTGGGCGACGGCGACGTAGTCGAGCGTGTCGATCGGTCCGTCGGCCTGCTGGATGGTGCGGAAGTCGTTCGTCTCGACCGCCGTCCACGACTCTCCGTCGGCGGAGACGATCACGGCGTGCTGCCAGTGGTCGGTCGAGATGAACGGGTACACGAGGACGACGCGCGCGCCTACGCTCTGGAACGGAGCTGCGTCGCCCGACGGGATGTAGGTCCCGCGCATCCGGTACACGTTGCCGATGATCCGGAGCGGGGGCTCGGGTGGTTCGACCGCGTCGGGCGGGAGCGGTTCGATGCGGACACGAACGCCCTGGCGTTCCGGCGCCGTCCCGAACGCACCGCGCGGCAGCACGAGTGTCACCTGGGCGTCGTCGGTCGACACGATCGCCGTCTCGCTTCCTCTGTTGCCGAGGTCCATGACCTTCGTCACCGGCGTCGGTTCGACGTTCGTCGACTCGAGCTCGGGCGGGGGATCGACCCATCGGTACGGCGCCGCCGGGACGAGTCCGTCGAGCAGCGGGCGTCGCGCGAGCGGGCTCAGCTGCCCCGAGAACCACGTCGTGGCGACGTAGCCGGCGACAACGGCGATGCCGATCGCGAGGACCGTTCGGCTTGGCGCGCCGGAAGGCCGGCCGAGCCGTCGGGGGCGGTCCTTCACGGGAGCGGATCGATCGGCTCGATCCGCGATGTCGCGTACCGCGGCGGCCACACGACGGCGTACTCGCCCGGCGCCTGCCACTGCCACACGACGCTCGCGGCGAGAACGTTCGCACCGGCGGTCGCCGTCCCGGCATCGCCGAACCGGAGCCCGCTGCCGTTCGGCAGCGACCCGATGGGAAGGCGCGCTCGGTTCGCGGAGTCCGCGATCGCCTCCGGCGTGAGCGAGTCGGTGTTCTGCGCCACGACGCCGAGGAGTGCCCACGCGCCGGAGAACCCGGCGAGCGCGGCGGCGCTCATCGATCCGTCGAACCGGTCCTCGTACGCTTGACGGGCGCGCTCGAGCAGCGTACGACCCTCTGCGGTCAGCCCGTGATCGTTCA
>CALGFI010000048.1 GCA_937881155.1 uncultured bacterium
TGCATGTACTGCGGGATCTGCGTCGAGGTGTGCCCGTTCGACGCGCTGTTCTGGAGCCCCGAGTTCGAGTACTCCGAGTACGACATCGTCGAGCTCGTCCACGAGAAGGAGAAGCTCGAGGAGTGGACGTACACGGTCCTGCCGCCGCCCGAGCTCGAGGAGGGCGCAGAGCCCGCCCAGGAAGTTGCCCCGCCGTCCACCGCGGCCGCGCCACCGACCGCTGCCGCCCCTGCGATCGCCGCTGAGCTCCCCATCGGGCGCGGCTCCGACAACGGATCAACCGGCCAACGTCGCCGCGGCCGCCCAGGCCGCCACCGCTCCGCCGACACCTGAGCAGCAAACACCCGCCGCCGCGGCTCCGACGCCCGCCCCGGGCGCCGCCGCGCACGTCGAGGTCCAGCCCGACCCCGAGACGTACGAGCGCGTGCTCGCCGAGCAGCTCGCGCAGGGCAAGGACCGCCGCGTCGCTGACGGACTCGCCAAGCGCGCGGGGATCATCGAGGCCCGCAAGAAGGCCGGAGGGGGCTAGCCGCAATGACGGGCCATGAGTACGCGTTCATCCTGCTCGCCCTCATCGGGACGGTCGCCGCGCTACGTGTGGTGACGGCGCGGAACGTCGTGCACGCGGCGCTGTACCTCGTCGTGACGCTCGCGAGCGTCGGGGGCGCATACCTCCTCCTCGCCGCCGAGTTCGTCGCATGGGTCCAGATCCTGATCTACGTCGGCGCGATCGTGATCCTGTTCCTGTTCGGCCTGATGCTGACCAAGGCACCGATCGGCCGAGAGGCCCTCGACAACCAACGCCGTGGAGCGGCGATCGTGGTCGCCCTGGCCATCCTCGCCGGCTTGATCTTCCTGATCCAGGACGCCTTCTCGTGGGACGGCTCGAAGATCGAACCCAGAACCGGGGGAGCGGCTGCCGTCGGCGAATCGATCTTCAGCCGCTACGTCTTGCCGTTCGAGGCCGTGTCGTTCCTCCTTCTCGGCGCGCTGATCGGCGCCATCGTGCTGTCGCGCAGGGACGACTTGACGTGATCAGGCTCCCGATCGTCCTGTTCTTCTCGGCGGCCCTGTTCTCGATCGGCGTCTACGGTGTGCTGGCCAGGCGGAACGGCGTCCTCGTGCTGATGTCGATCGAGCTGATGCTGAACGCGGTGAACATCAACCTGGTGGCGTTCAGTCAGGCGCTGGGCTCGCTGGCGGGACAGGTGTTCGCCTTGTTCGTGATCGCCGTCGCGGCGGCGGAGGTGGGCATCGGCCTGGCGATCGTGATCCTGATCTACCGCAATCGGGAGACGATCAACATCGACGAGGTGAACCTCCTCAAGTGGTAGGGGCCCAGTGATCGGGCAGGAGTCCGCGGCGCCGGCCGCGGCCAACTGGTTCGTCGAGAACGCCTGGCTCATCGTCCTGCTGCCCACGGTCTCTGCCGTGCTCACGCTGTTCATCGGCAAGCGGACGCCCGGCAGGGGGGCCGTCTACGGGATCCTCGCCATCGGCACGGCGTTCGTGCTGTCGGTAGGCGCGCTGTGGCAGTTCGTGCAGCACGGCGGAGGACGGTTCGTCAAGTCGGTCGAGTGGTTCCAGGTGGGCTCGTTCCACGTCGAAGCGGGTCAGCTCATCGACGGCCTTGCCGCGGTCATGCTCGTCGTCGTCACCGCCATCTCGCTCTGTGTCCACATCTACTCCGTCGGCTACATGCACGGCGATCAACGGTACACGTGGTTCTTCGTCGTCCTGTCGCTGTTCACGGCGGCGATGCTCAACGTCGTCATCGCGAGCAACCTGTTCCAGCTCCTCCTCGGCTGGGAGGTCATGGGCGTCTGCTCGTACCTGCTGATCGGCCACTGGTGGGAGGAGCGCGAGAACTCCAGCGCGGCGATCAAGGCGTTCATCACGACGAGGATCGGCGACGTCCCCTTCACGTTCGGCATCTTCGCGCTCGTGTTTGCGGCGGGGTTCGAGACGGCGAACATCGAGGAGGTCGGACACGTCATCGCCGAGGGCCGTGCGTCGAACGCGCTCGTTTCGGGTGCGGCGCTCCTGTTGTTCGGCGGCACGATCGGCAAGTCGGCGCAGTTCCCCCTGCACGTGTGGCTCCCCGACGCGATGGCCGGACCGACGCCGGTCTCGGCGCTGATCCACGCCGCGACGATGGTCGCCGCCGGCGTGTACCTGGTCGGGCGGCTGTACGAGGTCTTCGTGCATGCCGATCCCTTCGTGCTGCAGTTCGTGGCGATCATCGCCGGGATCACCATGTTGGGAGCCGCGATGCTCGCGATCGTGCAAGACGACATCAAACGTGTGCTGGCGTACTCGACGATCAGCCAGCTCGCGTACATGGTTGCGGGACTGTCGATGGGGCCGGAGGGTGTAACCGCCGGGTTCTTTCACCTGTGGACGCATGCGTTCTTCAAGGCGCTGCTGTTCCTCGGCGCAGGCGCGGTGATCCACGCGGTGCACTCCAACAACATGAGCGAGATGGGTGGCCTTCGGGCGCCCCTGCGGACGACGTTCTGGACGTTCCTGATCGGGTCGCTCGCGCTCGCCGGGATCCCGCCGCTCGCCGGGTTCTGGTCCAAGGACGAGCTGATCACGGTGGCGTCGGACGGCCATCCCGTCCTGTTCGTGACCTTCCTTGTTACGGCGTTCCTCACGGCGTTCTACATGACCCGTGGGGTCGCGTTGACGTTCTTCGGGGATTACCGGGGGCACGGACATCCGCACGAGGCGCCGGTCTCGATGACGGGACCCCTCGTGGCGCTGGCCGCTGCGACCGTGGTCGTCGGGTTCGTCGGCGCGCCGCAGCTCGACGCGCCGTTCGCGCAGTGGGTGTTCTTCGAGGAGCCGCACATCCCGGAGTTCTCACCGCTGGTGGCAGCGATCGCGGTCATCGTCGCCATCGCGGGGATCGCCGTCGGCTGGGGCCTGTACGGGAGGCGCCGTGAGGAAGACCCGGTACTCCAACTCGGCCCCGTCACCACCACGCTCCAGAACCGCTACTACATCGATCGTGCGTACATGAGCTACGTCGTGCTGCCGATCCGGGACAGGCTGTCGTCGGCCGTGTACTGGTTCGACCGAAACGTGCTCGACGGCGTCGTGAACGGCGCGGCCGCGTTCGCGCGCGCGCTGTCACTGGTCGTCGCGTGGTTCGACCGGCGCGTGATCGACGGCGCCGTCAACGGCGCCGCCGGGACCGCCGGGTTCACCGGCGGGATCCTCCGCTACATCCAGTCGGGCAACGTCCAGCGGTACGCGGCGTTCCTGTTCACCGGCGTCGTGATCCTGGCCATCGTGGTCACGCGGATCTGAGAGGGGAAGTCGGCCGATGACTTGGGACAACTCAGCGATCACCATCGCGACGTTGCTGCCGCTCGCCGGTGCGCTGGTGATCGCGCTCGTACCGCGGGAGAACGAGGCCACGATCCGCGCGCTGGGGATCGTGTTCACGGGCGCGGCGCTCGTCGTGGCGATCACGATCGCCGGCGGGTTCGACTACGGCGGGGGCTCGGCGCTTCAGTTCGATCTCGACACGGCGTGGATCCCGGCGATCTCGGCGCGCTTCCACGTGGGGATCGACGGGATCAGCCTCCCCCTGTACGTGCTGACGTTCGCCATCTCGTTCCTGTGCGCCGTGTACACGTGGCGGTTCGTCCCCAGCCCGGGAAGGGCGAAGGGGTTCCTCGCATTGATGCTGGTGCTCGAGACGGGCATGGCCGGAACGTTCATCGCGTTCGACCTGATCCTGTTCTTCGTGTTCTGGGAGCTCGTCCTGGTGCCCATGTACTTCCTGATCGGGATCTGGGGGAG
>CALGFI010000049.1 GCA_937881155.1 uncultured bacterium
CACATCATGACCGAGGCGCCCAAGACGCTGAGCCCCGACCGGACCATCGCCGACGCGGCCGGTCTGATGGAGCAGTACGACGTGGGCGTGATCCCACTTGCGGACGAGGACGGAAAGCTCGTCGGCCTCGTGACCGACCGAGACCTCGTCCTTCGAATCATCGCCAAGCAACAGGACCCCCGCGAGATGAAGCTTGGCGACGTCGCGACGAGGAACGTCATCACGACGACGCCGGACACGAACGTCAGCGACGCGCGCGACCTGATGGCCGAGAACAAGATCCGCCGGCTCCCCGTCGTAAAGGAAGGGAAGCTGGTCGGAATCGTCGCTCTAGGCGACATCGCGGTGGCGGACGCGTCGAAGCGCGCCGTAGGCGAGGCACTGCACGACGTTTCGGAGTCGCCGAGCACCACGGATGCGCCGCAGAGCGGCCCTGCGCGAGGTACGCCCGAGCGGGTTCGCCGCAACGACGCCCGGGGGCGCCGGCAGGCGTCCTGAAGCAGGGCTATTCGGCCGACGCCGCGTTGTCCTCGTTCGAGAGGTCTTCGAGGACGGCCGACAGATCTGCCGGCCCTACGGTCTCGCGGATCGTCCGCAGGGTCTGCGCGAGGATGCGGCTGACGTGCATCTGCGAAACGCCGACGTCGCGCGCGATCTCCGATTGAGTGAGACCTCTGAAGAACCGGAGATACAGGACCGTCCGTTCCCGTTTCGGTAGCCGGCGAACAGCGGGCGCGACGGTCGCCCACTCCTCGAGGAGCGTCATCGATTCGTCCTCAGAGCCGAGCACGTCGATCGGAGCGGCACCATCGTCTCCCGCCGGCGCCTCGAGCGAGCTCGTCGAGTACGCCTGACTCGCCTCCATCGCCTCGAGGATCTCTTCGGGCGTCGCGTCGGACTTGGCGGCGAGCTCTTCGACCGTGGGTGCGCGGCCGAGTTCCTGCGACAACTCGGGAAGGACCGAGTTCATCCGGAGACCGACCTCCTGCAGCCGACGGGGGACGCGAATGGCCCATCCCTTGTCACGGAAGTGCCGTTTGATCTCGCCAACGATCGTTGCCGCCGCATACGTCGTGAACTGCACGTCGCGCTCGGTGTCGAACCGATCGATCGCGTTCAGCAGGCCGAGGCTCGCCACCTGGAACAGGTCGTCGTGCGACTCACCGCGCCCGGAGAAGCGGCGCGCCAGGTACTCCGCGAGCGGGAGGAACCTCCGGACGAGCTCCTCGCGCGCGGCGGCATCGGGACGGAGCGCGAAGAGCTCCCGCTCCTGCGCGTCGTGTCGGATGCGTGGTCGCGATGGGCTCATCGCCCATTGCGCCCAACGATCGACCGCTTGACGATCCGGACCGCGGGCGCACCGTTCCACAGCTCGAATCGGACGCTCTCGGCGAGGCCTCCGAGGACGCGCCACGCGAGCGTGTCCTCGAACCCCGACGGCGGCCACGCCGGCGTCGCGGCGTCGACGGCGACCACGACCTCGAATCGGTCGGGAAGGCTTCGGAGGTCCAGTCGGAACCACGTCGGGTGGGACGGAAGCGAGAGCAATCGCGCGCATGCCTCGTCGACAGCGAGTCGTAGATCGTCGACGTCGTCGAGCGACAACGGGACGCGGCTTGCCACGGCCGCCGTCACCGAGCGCAGCACATGGACGAACTCGGCGCGCGCCGGCACGGACAGCCGAACGGACTCAGAGCCCACCGAGGTGAGGGACCTGACCACCTATACTTGCCCCTCCGGCTCCCTCGGCGCATGCGGATAGCGTTGCGGCGCGGGCTGAACGGCGACAACGGAGGAACGCATGGACCTACAGCTCGAGAACCGGACCGCGGGCGACTGGACCGTGATCCGTGTGAACGGCGAGCTCGACCTCCACACGTCACCCCAGCTCCGCGAACATGTCCTCGCGCTCGTCGACGATCCTCCTGTTCGCATCGCGCTCGATCTATCGGGCGTCGGGTTCATGGATTCCAGCAGCCTCGGCACGCTCGTGACGTGCCTCAAACGCGTCCGCGAACGGGACGGACGCCTCTTTCTCGTCGGTGTATCGGGATCACCGATGAAGGTCTTCGCGCTCACTGGGTTGGATCGCGTGTTCGACATCGTCTCTTCCCCGGACGACCTCCCCAGCGACTGACACCTCTCGGACGGCGACAAGCGACGTCCTCCTGCCCTAATCGCGCAACCCGGACGAAACCGCCGTAGCAGCAGGAGTACCCCCGCTCGATCCACACAAACGCGCGTGCCAGTCGCTCGCGCAGGCCGTGCCTCGCCGCCGGACAGGGCAAGCGACCGGGTTGGCTCGACCCCACCCTGGGTACTCCTGTTGCATGTCCACGGATCCACACCGGTCCGATCGCGTTGGTCCTCGCACCGGAACACGCGTGGGGATCGGCCTCGTCGTTGGAGTGTTGATCGGAGCCGCGGTGGGGTTCGCGCTCGGCTCGATCATCTTCAGGGTCGGGGCGCCCGGCATGTGGGGAGCCATCGTCGCCGGGGTCGTCTTCGGCGCGCTCGGTGGATTTTGGGCCGGAATGTCGGCGCTGGGCCCACCAGCGCAAGTCGACGACCCCCTGCCTCGGGAAGACGGAAACGAAGCGCGAACGGATCAAGACCGACGCGCGTCCTGATACGACGAGGCGCTACGCCTCGCGCTGCAAGCGCTCCATCATCGCCACGAACGGCCGCGTGTTCTGCATGACGTAGAAGTGCACCGACGGCGCACCGCGATCGAACAGCTCCTTCGTCTGCTCGAGCGCCCAGCCGATCCCGGCATCGACAACCAGCTCCGGCGGACTCGCCTCGATCCGCTCCACGAGACGCTGCGGGATCGTCACGCCGAAGTGCTTCGGCACGACGTTCAGCTGCTCCCGCCGCGTGAGGATCTTGAGCCCCGGAACGATGGGGATCGTGACGCCCTGGTCACGACAGGCCTTGACGAACCGGAAATAGAGCTCGTTGTCGTAGAAGATCTGCGTCACGGCGTAGTGAGCGCCGGA
>CALGFI010000050.1 GCA_937881155.1 uncultured bacterium
CCCGCGAGGGCGAGCCGCGACCGGACGAGCGAGCCCGCCGCCGTTACGATCGTCCGGTCGGGCTCCACCGTGAACTCGGCCTCCTTTCCGATCGCCGCGGCCGCGTCAGCCCGGCGCCCGAGCGCGAGGAGCACGTAGGCCCGCGCGATCTCGGGGATCACGGTCGCGCCCGGTAGGCGCTCACGCGAGATCTCCAACGCTCGGTCGGCCAGTTCGAGCCCTCGCTCCGCGTGGCCGAGGTAGGCGAGCACCATGGCGAGCTCTGACGGTGGGCCGATCGCCGCGTAGCCGAAGCCGCCGCGCTCCCCCGCCTCGATCGATCGCTCCATCTCTCCGATCGCCGGACCGAGGTCTCCGCGGTCGAGCAACGCGCGGTACCTCGCGATGCGCGAGAACGATCGCCCCCAGTCGTTGCCGATCTCCTCCGCGATGGCGAGGGCCGCGTCCGCCTCTGCGAGCGCGAGGTCGAGGTCGCCTCGCAGCATGTGCGTCGAGCTTGCCAGCGATACGTTCTCGCAGAGCATGACGCGGTTCCCGAGCTCCTCGAACAGCTTGCGCGCTTCCGCCAGACGCGCCGCCGCGGAGGCGAAGTCGTCGACCGACAGGTAGGCGCGCGAGAGGTCGTTCAGCGTGAAGGCGATCTGGTCTCGAACGTCGAGCTCGCGGGCGATCGCGAGCGACGCCTCGCCTGCTTCGACGGCGCGCGCGGGATCGCCGCGACCGTAGATGCTCGCGACGAGGATGTTCCACAGGGAGCGGGCCTCGGCCACGCGGTCGCCGAGCCGTCGGGCCATCGCGACGTTCTCCTCGGACATCTGCAGCCCGCGCTCGGGGTCGAATTTCGGCGTGACGGTCGAGTACAAGAGGGCGAAGGAGCCGTTCGCCGCCAGCGCCATGGCCTCGTCGCCGGCGGCGCGTCCGATCTCGCGCATCTCCTCGTAGTTCTCGATCGCGTCGTCGTATCGCCCGGCGAGCTCGAGCGTCCCGCCGCGCCGTCCGAACAGGCTCGTCAGCAACGGCGTGCCGGCCCCGGACCGCTTCGCGACGTCGATCGCGACGCGGTAGTGGCGCTCCGCGTCGTCGTTCGCGTACAGGCGGGCCGCGGCGTCTCCGGCGATCTCCGCGTAGCGCAGCGTCGCCTCGTCGTCTGCCGCCTCGGCGAAGTGGTGTGCGAGAAGCGGCGCGACCTCGTCGACGCGTTCGGGGTTCGCCGCCTCGAGCGCCTCGGCCACACGGCGGTGCACGGCGCGCCGATTCTTCAGCAGCAGCGACCCGTACGCCGCCTCGTGCGTGAGCGCGTGGCGGAACGTGTACTCGGCCCGAGGAGCCTCGGCCATCGCGCGGATGAGATCGCGCCGTTCGAGCTCGCGGAGGTGGCCATGGAGTTCGCCGTCCGCGTCGGCGACGGCGCCGAGCACGTCGGCGTCGAACGTCCGACCGATCACCGCGGCGGTCTGCAGCGTTCGGCGAGCGCCCTCGGGCAACCGGTCGAGACCGACGGTGATGAGGCTCTGCACTGTGTCGGGGATCGCGAATTCGGCGGCGACGTCCGCGAGCGCCCACGACCCGTCGGCGACGGCGCCTCGGTCGAGCAGCGAGCGCGCCACCTCCTCGACGAACAGCGGGTTCCCCTCTGTCTTGTCGAGGATCCGGCGCCGGACGACGTCCGGAAAGTCGGCCACGGGAAGAAGGCGGTCAACGAGCTCGCCGCTCTGCTCCTGCGTGAGCGGCTCGAGCTCGAGCAGCGTCGTCCGCTCCGGTAGCGCGGTCTCCACCCACTCCTTGAACGCCCACGACGGCGCCTCGCGATCGGGTCGGAACGTAACGAGGAGAACGCAGGGGAGATCCTCGACGATGTGGGTGGTCTCGCGGGCGAGCTCGAGCGACGCGTGGTCACACCAGTGGAAGTCCTCGAACACGATGAACCGCGGGCCGGTTCGCGCACGGCTCGAGCCGACCAGCACCTCCGTCGCCTCGCGCTTGAACTTCTCGCCCTCCAGCCGCGCTTCATCGTCGCGCTCGACCCCGAGGAGCGCGCGCGCGACCCGCCCGTTCCGCTCGCCCCATCCTTCAGGCGCGGTGCCGAGGAAGCTGTCGATCTTCGTCCGAACGACGTCCGGTGGATCGGCGTCGAGAACCCCGGCGCGTTCCCGGAAGATCCGCCGGTACTGCGCGTACGGCTGCATCGCGTCGAACGGAACGCACTGCCACACGTCCCATCGGCGGTCGTCGCCTGGGTGGCGCGCGGACCAGATCGCGTTCGCCTCCTCGACGATGCGGCTCTTGCCGATGCCCGGCTCGCCGACCAACAGGACGACGCGGCCGCCGCCGG
>CALGFI010000051.1 GCA_937881155.1 uncultured bacterium
GTGCCGTCCATCATGTACGGCCCGTTGCCGACCGGCGCCTCGTTGAACGCCTCGGAATCGTCGAAGAACGACTCCGGCAGCGGGTAGAACGCGTTGTAGTTGACGGTGATGGGGAACTCGCTGAACTCAGCGCCCAGCTCGACCGTGAACGTAAGGTCGTCCTGGACCTGGAGGCCCGTCATCCCCACATCCGCGGGCTGTCTGGGGCACTCTTCGGGGTTCAGCGTGTCGTACCCGACGATGTTCACTCCGGCGGGACCGAAGAAGTAGTTATTGCCCGCCGCGTTCGCGCAGTCCGCGCCCCAGTTCCACGCGTCGACGAACGACTGCGCGGTCACCGGCGTCCCGTCGTGGAACGTCCATCCGTCTCGGAGCGTGATCGTCCAGTTGACGTTGTCCTCGGACTCGATCGACTCCGCCACCGCGAAGACGAGCTCATTGTTCTCGTCGAACTGGACCAGCGGTGTGAACAGCGACCTCAATACCTGGCTTCCGCACGTCTCCGCGTTGATCTGCGGGATCAGGGACTCGGGCTCGCAGATGGACATCGCCCACTCGCCGCCCGTTACCTCAGCGGTTTCTCCCGTCGGCCCTGTTGCTCCTGGCTCCGGCTCGTCGTCGCCCCCGCACGCCGCGGCGACAAGCGTGAGCGAGAACAGCACCGCGAGCCATGCTGGCGCCCTCTTGCTCAAACTCATCCGACCTCCCTCCGGCTCGATCGCCAACCACTAGCACAGACCAAGGCAGCCGCGCCATGGCGCCCTAGCTGCACCATTCCTTTCATACGCATCCCGAGGTGCCCGCGGTTGGAACGGCCGCTCAAACCCCGGCCTCAGCCTCGGAGGAGCCCAGCAAGGCGCGGGACGATCTCGACCCCTCGGAGGGATCCGAGCGACCCCCGGGCGCACGCGCGCTCGCCGTAGCTCTCGCTCCCATCCGAGGTGACCCCCGCGCCGGAGACCACCAGCGGCACTGGATCCGGCGTGTGGGCCTTCCGCACGCAGGAGGTCGAGTGATCCGCGGTGACGGCGACGAGCGTTCGCGCCGGATCGATGAGCGGCAGCACCTCGCCGAAGAACGCCCGGTCGATGAGCTCGATCACGTCGCGCTTGTCCTCGGCCCGGCCGTCGTGCGCCGGCACGTCGGGACCTTTGATGTGGACGTAGAGGGCGTCGTAGCCGTCCAGCGCGTCGGCGGCGAGCCGCGCCCACGTCGAGTAGTCCGCCTCCGTCAGCAGTCGCGGCGCGTCCACGGGCGCCATGCCGAGGAGCACGGCGATACCGCGTTCGACCGGCATCTCGACGAAGCATCCCCACTCCGGTCCGAAGCGGTCGCGGATCGGCGTGAGGTTGGGCCGCGCGTCGCCGCCGTCCCGCGTCAGGATGAGGTTTCCGGGCAGCTTCCGTGTACGACGCCGGGCGGCGTTCACCTCGGACGCGTCGAGGATCTTCGCGCTGTCCTCGACGAAGGCGTTCGTCAACGCCGCCGCTCGCCGTGCGGCTTCGGAGTCGTCGAGCGGCTCGCACCGCGCGACCTCGGGCTCGAAGGTCTCGAGCGCCACGCCGAGATGCCCTTCCTTGCGATAGGCGGGATCCGTGTTCGTCACGTTCGCGGAGAGGAAGCCCTCGTTCGAACGGATCACCAGCACGCCGCGATGCTCGACGGTGGCCCGAAGCTCGAACGTCGCGTTCGGGAGCCGCAACGAGCGGTTGACCTCGTCGGCCAGCTCGGCGGCTTCGTCCGAGGTGAGGTCACGGCCGACGCGCCGGTCCACGATCCGGGGCCAGTCGGCCGTGGCGAAGTTCACGCGGTACGCGAGATCGCCGTCGCGGAAGTCCATCCCCACCCCGACGGTCTCGACCACGCCGCGGCCCGGGTGCTCCTCGCGCGGGTCGTAGCCGAGGATCGCGAACACCGCGATGTCGGACTCGGGCGCGATCCCCTCGCCGACCGTGACGACGGTCCCCGTTCGGCCGCGCCGCGCGAGCGAGTCGAGGAACGGCGTTCGCGCCGCCTCGAGCGGCGTCCGGTCGTCGAGCTCGGGGATCGGGTCGTCGCCGAGCCCGTCGAGACAGACGTAGAGCAATCGATTCATCTATTGGCGGTACTTCACGATGAGCGCGAACTCCTCCGGGTCGAGACTCGCGCCACCAACGAGCGCGCCGTCGATCTCGGGGTGCGCCATGAACTCGCGGATGTTGCCGGCCTTCACGCTCCCCCCGTACTGGA
>CALGFI010000052.1 GCA_937881155.1 uncultured bacterium
TCCTTCAGACGAACGATCGGCTCGTGCAGCAGCTTGGCGACGATCCCCCGCGCCATCGTCTCGACCGCCTCACGCTCGTCCGGCGTCAATGAGCCGAGATCCGAGCGGAATCGTTCGAGCTCCGACACCACGATCTCGTCACCCCGACGCCGGAGCGCGTGGATGAGCGGCGCGAGCCGCTCGGCACGACGCCGTAGCGTGAACCGCCTGAGCCCGTCGGCGACGATCGAGCGCGCGCGCTCGATCTCGAGCGACGCCTCACCGGTTCGAATCGAGACGGCTTCGCGAAGTCCGGCGACGTCGACGAGTGCGACGTGCTCGAGCCTTGCGGCCTCCGGATCGACATCGCGCGGCACCGCCAGATCGATGACGAATAGCGGGCGCTGGCGTCCGCCGATCGCGGATGCCGAGATGACCGTGCCGGCCGCGCCCGTTGCCGAGACGACGACGTCGGCGTGAGCGATCGCGCTCGGAAGCTCATCGAGTGACCCGTGGTCCGAGCCCGTCCGCTCCGCGAGCCGAGCCGCACGTTCGGTCGATCGGTTGAGGATCCGCACGTTCGCGGCACCGCGCTCGCGCAGGTGCTTCGCCGCGAGGCCGGCCATGTGTCCCGCGCCGACGACGAGTGCGTTTCGGTCGGCGATGCCACCGAGTGCCGCCTCCGCCAGGTCCGCACCGGCCGCAACGAACGCGTCCGGCGCGGCGCCGACCCCTGTCTCGGTCCGGACGCGCCGCCCCGTTCGGCTCGCCGAATGGAACAGCGCGGTCAGCGTTCGACCTGCCGCTCCTTCTTTCTGCGCCCGTTTCAACGCCTCGCGGACCTGCGACAGGATCTGCGGTTCGCCGAGGACCATCGAGTCGAGCCCGCTCGCCACCGTGAACGCGTGCTCGACGGCGTCGAGCTCGTACTGCGAGTAGAGCGGCTCGTCGATGTCACCTGGCGCGATATGGCGCGACTCGCACACCAGTCGCTTCACCGCCTCGAAACCGGGGTGGTATCCGGGGACCGCGGCGTAGATCTCGACTCGATTGCAGGTCGACAGGATCACAGCCTCCTCGATCGCGGGGTCGTCGGCGGCACGCCGATACGCCTTCGCGAAGTCGTCGTCGCCGAACGTGAGGCGTTCGAGCAGGTCGACCGACGCGGCGCGGTACGAGACGCCCAGCGCGAGAAGGGGCATGTCGAGCTCGATTCTACGCAGCGCGTCGCCTACGACCGCGGCGCGATACCATCCGGCGGCCCTCGTTCGGAAACGGTTGGGAGGCAGGCGAGTGGAGCGAGCCAGACCGCGCGAGCTCGGAGTCGTCCTCGGCACGATGCCGACAGGAGCCCGCAATGCGATCACCGACGTCAATGGTGTACGCGTCGGCCACGCCACCGTCATCCGCGACCCGAATCCCGACGGTCGCGGCGCCGTTCGGACCGGCGTCACGGCGATCTTCCCTCACGAAGGGCTGCCGTGGACCGAGCGCGTCTACGCGGGCACGCACATCCTGAACGGCTACGGCGAGATCATCGGCATCAACCAGATCGCCGAATGGGGACTGCTGCACTCGCCGATCGTGCTGACGAGCTCGCTGGCGATCGGCCGCGCGTACGACGCCACGGTGCGCTGGCGAACCGAGCGGCATCGCACGACGACGAGTACGGGCGGCGACATGCCGGTCGTGACCGAGTGCGACGACTCGTACCTCAACGACGTGACGACGTTTCCGCTCTCCGATGCCGATGTGTATGCGGCGCTCGACGGTGCGAGCGGAGGCGACGTCGCCGTCGGGTGCGTCGGCGCCGGGACCGGCATGCAGTGCATGGACTTCAAGGGCGGGATCGGGACGGCGTCGCGTGTCGTTCCGGCCGGGTTCGTGGTCGCGGCGCTCGTGTTGACGAACTTCGGCGACCGGGAGTTCCTTCGGATCGACGGCGTTCCGGTCGGTGGCGAGATCACCGACCTGATGCCCGAAGGGCACGATGAGGGCTCATGCATCGTCGTGCTCGCCACGGATGCTCCGCTTCTTCCGCATCAATGCCGGCGGCTTGCGGCCCGCGGTGCGCTCGGCCTGGCGCGGTGCGGGTCGACGGCCCACAGCGGCTCAGGCGAACTGATGATCGCGTTCTCGACGGCGAACCGGCTGCCGCTCGAGACGCGCGACGGGATGTTCGAGGCGCGGACGCTCCTCGACGGCGCCGCCTGGAACGCGCCGGGCGCGTCGATCAACGACCTGTTCGTGGCGGCTGTCGAGGCCGTGGAGGAGGCGGTCGTCGACGCGTTGTTCACGGCGACGACCACGGTCGGGCGCGACGGCCACGTGCTTCATGCCCTACCGGTCGATCGAACGCTCGAGATCCTCGAGAAGTACGGGCGTCCGCCCCAGACCTAGCGCTCGAACCGCAACGGGTCGAACGGCGCCGGATCGAAGGGCGGCTTCTCCCCCAGCACGATCGCCGCGGTGAGCTCCGCGCTCGCGGCTCCGAGGATCACGCCTTCCGAACCGTGACCCGTCGAGACGACGAGCCCTTCCATCACCCGTCCGATCAGCGGACGTTCGTCCGGCGACACCGGGCGCACGCCCGACCACGTCGCGATGACCGGTGCGTCCGCGAGCGCCGGGATCAGCCGAACGGCCTCGTTCGCGACCATCCTCGCGACGTCGAGGTCGTACGAGTCGGCGGCGAGCGACGGTTCACGCGATGTCCCCGCGAGGATCGAACCGTCTGGAGCCGGCTGGATCATCGGGGACACGTCGTGCGATCCGACGCCCTCGCCGAACTCCCGCAGCGACACGACGAGATCCGGATCGGATCGGCTTCCGTGACCGTGGAGCAGTCGCCTCGCGCCGCTCTGGATCCATCGACGGACCAGCTGCCTGCCCGGCGCAGAGTGCACGAGCCAGCCTCTCGCGCCGGCGACGCGGAGCGTCACGCCGAGCGGTCGCGCGATCGCAGCCGACCACGGACCCGCCGCCAACACGACGACGTCTGCCTCGACGACGCCGTCGTCGGTCACGACGCCGGTCACGCGCCCTGACCGTTCGATCAGGCGGCGCGCCGCGAGATGATGTCGAACGTCCGCGCCACTCTTCGCCGCGAGCGCTGCGAACGCGCCGGTGAGCGCCGCGGGGTCGACGCGATGTCCCTCGTCGAGCAGGTACGCCTCGACGACATCGGGCGCGAGCTCGGGTTCGATCCGGCGAACGTCGGCCGGTTCTACGCGCTCTGCGGCGACACCAACAGCCGCAGAGGCCTCGGCCCATCCCCGGAGGTCGTCAACCTCGTCCTCGTCGAGCGTGACCGCCA
>CALGFI010000053.1 GCA_937881155.1 uncultured bacterium
CGCACACGCTCGCCGCGAGATCCGAACACGCCGTCGTGGTGAGCAACGAG
This sequence comes from uncultured bacterium, assembly GCA_937881155.1. Lineage (GTDB taxonomy): Bacteria > Actinomycetota > UBA4738 > UBA4738 > HRBIN12 > CALGFI01. The sequence continues at coordinate 51 of CALGFI010000053.1, forward strand.
GTGGGCCTGGGCATCGTGCCGATGAACGCGCTTGGGCGTCGCTACCGCGACGTGCTCGGCGAGGTGAACGCCGTGTTCGCGCGCATTGCCGACCGCTCGTACCTCATGGTTGCAGGGCGGGCGGTCCCACTCGTATCGCCGGAGTCGGCGTGAGGGAGAAGGTTGCGGGCGACACCGCGCACGTGCGCACGACCATCACCGAGACGATCGCCCGGATCCGCCCTCCAAGCGATGACGTTCGGCGAACCGTCGAGGCGCTCCTCGACGAGAAGACCAAGCCGCGCGGGAGCCTCGGCCGACTCGAGGAGCTGGTGTCCCGGATCGCGGCGATCCGAGGCGCCGTGCCACCTCGTCACCCGCGCGCAGCCCTCGTCGTCGCGGCGGCGGATCACGGCGTCGCCGCCAAGGGTGTCAGCGCGTATCCACAATCCGTGACCGCGGAGATGCTGGCGAACTTCGACGCGGGCGGGGCCGCGGCCTGCGTGCTCGCTCGGGACGTGGGCGCCCGCCTGGTCGTCGTCGACGTCGGGGTCATCGATCCTCCCGTGACCGGTGACATCCGGTCCGACGTCGTCGACGGCGTCCGCGGAACGAGCAACATGACGATTGGTCCCGCCATGGACCCGTCGACGCTGGCCGGCCTCATCGCGCGCGGGATCGAACTCGCGGACGAGCTCGCGGGCGACGGGATCGAGATCGTCGCCCTCGGCGACATCGGCATCGCCAACACCACGGCGGCCGGTGCCATCTGCGCCGCGTTGCTGCCCGCCGACCCCGGCGTTGTGTGCGGCCCCGGCACCGGCGTCGACGACGACGGCGTTCGGCGGAAGGTCGACGTCGTCCGGCGATCGCTTGCGGCGAACGGCGTGGACGACGTGCGGTCGATGCGCGAGCCGCTGGAGACCCTCGCTTCGGTCGGCGGACTCGAGATCGCCTACCTCGTCGGCGTGACCCTCGGTGCTGCAGCGTGCGGCATGCCGGTGGTCCTCGACGGGTTCGTGACGGGAGCGGCGGCGCTCGCCGCTGTGCGGCTCGCCCCGCCCGCCGTCGACTCGATGATCGCAGCGACGCGTTCGCCCGAGCCCGGGCACAACCTGGTGCTCGACGATCTCGGTCTCGATCCGCTGCTCGATCTGGGCCTTCGGCTCGGCGAAGGCTCGGGTGCCGCGCTCGCCCTGTCGCTCGTGAACGCGTCGACCGCGCTCCTGAGCGACATGGCCACGTTCGACGCGGCCGGAGTGAGCCGTGCGTAACGGCGTCCGATCGGTCTTCGCAGCGGTGACGTTCCTGACGGCCATCCCGCTGGGGCGCCGGGCCGAGGTCGCCCCGCGCCACCTCGAGAGCGGAGCCCTGCTGTTCCCCCTCGTCGGGGCGGTGGTCGGAACCCTCGTCGCGGCGACCGCGTGGGTGGCGTCACTCGCGTTCCAGCCGATGATCGCCGGGGTCATCGGCGTTGCGTGCGGCATTCTGGTGACCGGAGCGCTGCACCTGGACGGGCTCGCCGACGTGGCCGACGGCGTCGGCGCGGCGCTGTCCGGCGGCGACCCGGCGGAGGCGATGCGGGATCCGCGGCTGGGCGTTTTCGGCGGCACCGCGTTGGTCCTCGATCTGTTGCTCAAGATCTCGGTGGTCGCCGCGCTCGCGGAGGGCGGAACGTTCCCGACCGAGGTCGTCGCGGCCGGCGCGGTGGCTCGCGTCGCGCCGATCGCGCTGGCGGCCGCGCTCCCCTACGTCGGACCTCGTCACACGTGGACGCGCGCCGTCGGGTGGCGCACGTGTGTCGGAGCATCCCTGCTGGCGGTGGCGATCGGCGTCGTCGCCGTGGGGGCGGCCTTCACGCCGATGGTCATCGTGGCGGCCGCAGGGACCGCGATCGTCGGCCGGTGGGCGGCGGTTCGCCTCGGCGGTACGACGGGCGACGTGTTCGGGGCCGCCGTCGAGCTGTCCGAGACACTGGCTCTGGCCGCCGCCCTCGCCCTGGCGTGAACCGCGGAGCTTCCTGGGTAGGAGCGCAAGCGAGGCTCTCTGCGGCCCGAGAGGGAGCCGGTCGGACCCGAGTGGCGCGAGCCGGCGAGGCAGGTCTATGCTCGCGAGGAACGGCGGGGGGCGAAAACTCCTCATCCTCAGCGTGGTCTCGCTGGTCGCCGCGGGTTGCCGCGACGCGGCTATGACGGCATCCCAGGACTCACTCCCCGCGGAGCTGTTGATCACCGAGTCACCCAGCCCCTACCGGCAGGTCACGGCGGGCGCGGTGACGGCCCGACTGCCCGACGGCTGGCACCCGAGCACGGCGGGTTCCATCGACGACCCCACCCAGGGCCTTCTGGCCGGGCCGAGCCCCAACCCGTGGCGCGGCGACCGGCCACCTCCCGAGGGGTTCGCGGCGGTGTGGATCGACGGAACGCGCGTGGGGGTTCCGTCGGACTACTACTACCTCGCCGCCACGGGTCCCGCGCTGGACATGATCACGGGCACGTCCGGATGCAGCTCGACCCGCGAGGTGATCGCGAACCATCGTCCGGAGTACGCCTCGGGGAGGCCCGGCTCGCCCGGCGACTACGTCGCTCGTGGGATCGGCACGTGCAGCATCCGTGACCGTCCTTCGCGGTGGGCGTACTTCGTCGCTGCTCCGGGCTACGGGCCGGTGCGCGAGGTCGGCATTCCGAGCTCCGGGCTGTACGTCGTCGTCGCGTTGATGCCCGACACTCCCAAGGCGCCGCAGGTGCTCGGCCGTCTGCTGAAGGGAACGGAGTTCGGCGGCGCGTCGGTCGAGGACTTCATCGCGGCCGCCGCGGCGCCGCAACGCCTCACCGTCTAACGCGGCGATCGCTCGACGAACGGCGTAGCGACGACACGCGCTGACGCCCGCCTTCCCCGGATGTCGATCTCCACCCCCGCCTCGGGCTCGAACGCATCGCCGGGTGACAGGTACGCGAGCGCGATCCCCACGCCGAGGAGCGGCGAGAAGGTTCCGCTCGTCACCTCGCCGATCTCATCATCAGCAGCGAACACCCGCTGGTGTGCACGGGGGATGCTCCGGCGGTCCCGCGTCACGAGACCTCGGAGCCGGCTGGGCAACCGCCCGCTCCGCTGTTCGATCAACGCATCGAGACCGACGAACTCGCCCTTGTCGAACGACACCGCCCACCCGAAGCCCGCTTCCAGGGGTGTGCGATCGGGAACGAGGTCCTGCCCGTACAGCGGATAGCCCATCTCGAGCCGAAGCACGTCTCGCGCCCCGAGCCCGCACGGTTCCATCTGCACACCGGCGCCAGCCATCGTGAGCGCATCCCACAGCTCGGCGACGACGGAAGCGGAGGCGAACAGCTCGTACCCCCGCTCGCCGGTGTAGCCGGTTCGGGCAAGCACCACCTCTGCGTCACCGTGGTGGACGATCCGGCACCCCCGGAAGGGAAGCTCGACGGCGTCCTGCCACAGCGCGGTAACGATCTCCTGTGAACGGGGGCCCTGCACGGCGAGGAACCCCCAGTCTTCGTGGTCGATGACCGCGGCTTCATCGGCGGCTGCACCGCGAAGCGCCTCGACGACCCTGTCCTTGTTCGCAGCATTGGGGACGACGAACCACCGCTCCTCGCCGAGGCGGTACACGAACAGGTCTTCCTCGACGCCGCCGCGTTCGTTCAGCATCTGGTGGTACTGCGACGTGCCAACGCCGACCCTGCGGGCATCGTTCGTGAACAGCCGTTGGATCGTCGGGAGCGACGAGGGACCGACTACGTCCACCTTGCCCAGGTGACTCAGGTCGAACAGGCCGGCCCGCTCCCGAACGGCCCGGTGCTCCGAGAGCGTCCCCGCGTACTCGATCGGCATCAGCCAGCCACCGAACGCGCCGAGCTTCGCGCCAAGTCGCCGGTGGACGTCCTCCAGCGGGCTGTGGCGAAGCTCGGCGTCGGTCATCCGCCGCATCGTACGGACGTCGCGACCCACGCGCGGCGGGCGGAAGCGACAAGGGCTGTAGCATGGTCTTCCGGGATGGCCGACGCCTACGACGTCGTGGTGATCGGGGCCGGGACGGGTGGATACTCCTGCGCCCTGCGATTGGCTTTGCTCGGCAAGCGTGTCGCGCTTGTCGAACGCGACCAACGCCTGGGCGGCACGTGTCTGCTGCGCGGATGCATCCCCACCAAGGCGCTGCTGCAGTCTGCCGCCGTCATGGACACCGTCAACCGGTCGATCGAGTGGGGCATCAGCGCCAGCGGCCAGCCCGACTGGTCGAAGATCCAGACGTTCCAGGCGAAGGTCGTGGACAAGCTCGTGTCGGGCCTCACCGGCCTGGTGAAAGCGCGGAAGATCGACGTCGTCAACGGGACCGCCTCGCTCAAATCCGGGCCATCGGTCGAGGTCGATGGCCGGACGCTCCAAGCGACCGACGTGGTCCTCGCGACGGGCTCGACCCCGCGGCTCCTGCCGGGGCTGCAGCGCTCAGATCGGGTCATCACGTCCGACGAGGCGCTCACCTACGGCACCATCCCCGGCTCGGTCGTGATCATCGGGGCCGGCGCGATCGGCCTGGAGTTCGCGAGCTTCTACCGCTCGATGGGCGCCGAGGTCACGCTGGTCGAGGCGTTGCCACGGATCGCGCCGCTCGAGGACGAGGACGCCTCCAAGGAGATCGCCCGCGCGTTTCGCAAGCGCGGGATCTCGACCTACGCCGGCGCATCCGTCGAGGACGTAACCGAACGCGACGGCGGCGTCGACGTCACGTTCACGACGGGCGACAGCAAGAAGGAGACCACCAAGGCCGACGTGTGCCTCGTGGCGGTCGGACGCGGACCGATCACCGAAGGCCTCGGCCTGGAGGAAGCGGGCGTCGAGGTCGACCGGGGGTTCGTCAAGGTCGACGATCAGCTGCAGACGACCGCGAGCCACGTGTGGGCGATCGGCGACGTCGCCGCGACGCCGCTGCAGCTCGCGCACGTGTCGTTCACCGAGGGTTACGCCGTGGCCGAGCGCATCGGCGGCGAGTCGATTCCGGCGATCGAGTACACCGGCATCCCACGCGTCACGTACTGCTCCCCCGAGATCGCCTCCGTCGGCCTGACCGAGGCGCAGGCGGTCGACCGCGGCCACGAGGTGGAGGTCGAGAGGTTGAACCTCCAGGGCATCGGGAAGGCGAACATCGTCGGCGAGGGCGGAATGGTAAAGATCGTCGCCGAGAAGGCCGGCGGTCCCGTGCTCGGCGTTCACATGGTGGGGCCGCACGTCACGGACCTCATCTCCGAGGGGATGCTGATCGTGAACTGGGAGGCGGTTCCCGCCGAAGTTGCCGCGCTGATCCATCCGCATCCGACGCTGTCCGAGGGCGTCGGCGAGGCCTTCCTCGCGCTCGCCGGCAAGCCGCTGCACGGGACCTGAGATGGCGACCCGCGTCAAGGACAAGAAGGCCGCCGCGGAGCAGTGGCGCGTCGGTCTCTCCGACGACCAGCTGAAGGACATCCTGCACAAGCTCAAGCTGTGCAGATACTTCGACGAGCGGATGGAGGCGCTGTACCGGCAGGGCCGGCTGCCCGGCGCCATCTACTCCGGCCGCGGCCAGGAGGGCACGCACGTCGGCGTGGTCTATCCGCTGCACGACGATGACTCCCTGTTCCCAACGCATCGCGATCTGTCGGCGCAACTCACGAAGGGACTCGAGCTCCGCCGCGTCATGGCGCAGTTCTGGGGCCGGATCGACGGCTACACGCGCGGACGGGACGGCAACAGTCACATCGGCGACTGGCAGGGCAACCGAACGTGGACCGTGATGTCGCATCTGCCGATCGCGTACCCCGTCGCATGCGGGGCGGCCCTCGCGTACAAGCGGCGCGGCGAGCCGCGCGTGGCGATGGCGATCTGCGGCGACGGGGCAACGTCGAACGGACGCTGGCACGAGGCGCTGAACGTCTCGGCGATCTTCGAGCTCCCGGTCGTGTGGGTCGTGAACAACAACCAGTACGCGTACTCGGCGCCGAACCCGCTCGAGTTTCCGGTGCCGACGATCGCCGAGCGCGCCCAGGCATACCGAATGCCCGGCGTACGCGTGGACGGCGCGAACGTCCTGGACGTCTACCAGGCCACCGGCGAGGCGGTCGATCGCGCTCGAGACGGTGGCGGCCCCACGCTGATCGAGAGCGTCTCGCTGCGCTGGCGCGGCCACGCCGGTCACGACCCGGCCAAGTACGTCCCCAAGGAACTCCTCGAGGACTACATGCAGAACAAGGACCCGGTGAAGCGGTTCGAGGAGTTGCTTCGCTCGAACGGCGTCGTCGACGACACGACCGTCAAGGAGCTCGACGAGCGTATCCAGCGGGAGTTCGAAGACGGCTACGAGTTCGCGCAGAACTCGCCGTTCCCCGAGCCGGGCGACGTGACCAAGGGCCTGTGGGTCGAGGACGGCTACTGGACCTCCGAGCCCGGCCGCGGCGGAGGGACACAGACCTGATGGCTACGAGAACACTCGAGGCCGGTGCAGCCGGTCACGGCGCCGAACCACGCGGGAAGCGCGACGACGACGGCCAGGCCACCTACCTGGTTGCGGTCGCCGAGGGCCTGTGGGAAGAGATGGAACGCGACGAGCGCGTGTTCCTGCTCGGCGAGGACATCGGCGTCTACGGGGGCGCGTTCAAGGTGACCGAAGGCTTCATCGAGCGGTTCGGAGCCGAACGCGTCATGGACACGCCGATCGTGGAGGAGACCATCGTGGGCATGGCGCTCGGCGCGGCGATGGAGGGGTTCCGACCGGTCGCCGAGTTCCAGTACGCGGATTTCATGTCGAGCGGGTTCGACGAGATCACGACCGCGCTCGCCCGCTACCACTACCGGAGCGGAGTTCCGGCGCCGGTCGTGCTCCGCGCTCCGTCCGGCGGAGGCGTTCGCGCGTCGAGCTTCCACTCGTTCAACCCGGAGCCGTGGTTCGCGCATTCGCCCGGCCTCAAGGTGATGTGCCCGGCGTTCCCCACCGACGCCAAGGGCTTGATCAAGTCGGCGATCCGCGACGACAACCCGTGCGTGTTCCTCGAACACAAGTGGATCTACCGTCGCGTCAAGGAAAAGGTGCCGGAGGACCCCGACTTCCTGATCCCGATCGGAAAGGCCGAGGTGAAGCGTGAAGGGCGCGACGTCACGATCGTGTCGTACGGAATGATGGTCCATCACGCGCTCGACGCAGCCGAGACCCTCGCGCAGGAGGGTATCGACGTCGAGGTGATCGACCTCCGCTCGATCGTCCCGCTCGATACCGAGGCCATCCTCGCGTCGGTGGCGAAGACGAGCCGCGCAGTCGTGTTGTACGAGAGCCACCGGTTCCTCGGCGTTGGGGCGGAGGTCGCGAGCGTGATCGCACAGGAGGCGTTCGAGTCGCTCGACGCGCCGGTCGTTCGCCTTGCGCCTCCGAACGTGCCGGTCCCGTTCTCCCCCGCGCTCGAAGACGCATATCTCCCGCAGGTAACGGACATCGAGGACGCGGTCCGCAAGCTGTCGGCGTGGTAGCAGGGCTCAGGGAGCGGTAGCCCAACGAAGAGGGATCACGTGGCGAAGCGGTAGCCCGAACGAGGAGGGCTCATGCAGGTCAAGATGCCGCAGCTCGGCGAGACGGTCGTCGAGGGAACGATCCTCAAGTGGCTCAAACACGAGGGCGACCAGGTCGCACAGGACGAGGCGCTCTTCGAGATCTCCACGGACAAGGTCGACACCGAGGTTCCCTCGCCGGCGGCGGGAACGCTGACGCAGATCCTCGTCCCGGAGGGACAGACCGT
>CALGFI010000054.1 GCA_937881155.1 uncultured bacterium
ACGGCGAGATCGTCAAGATCGATCGCGACGAGGTACTGCTCGACATCGGCTACAAATCCGAGGGCGTCATCCCCGCCAAGGAGCTCTCGATCCGCCACGACGTCGACCCCAACGAGGTCGTGCACGTCGGCGATCACGTCGAGGCCCTCGTCCTTCAGAAGGAGGACAAGGAGGGCCGGCTCATCCTCTCCAAGAAACGTGCCCAGTACGAACGGGCGTGGGGCCGGATCGAAGAGGTCATGCGCTCGGGAGGGACGATCCGCGGCCCGGTCATCGAGGTCGTCAAGGGCGGATTGATCCTGGACATCGGACTTCGAGGCTTCCTCCCGGCGTCGCTCGTCGACCTGCGGCGGGTTCGAGACCTGCATCCGTTCGTCGGGCAGGAGCTGGAAGCGAAGATCATCGAGCTCGACCGCAACCGGAACAACGTCGTGTTGTCGCGCCGCGCGTTCCTCGAGGAGTCGCAGAGCGAGGGACGCAAGAAGTTCCTCGAGTCGCTGCAGAAGGGGGAGCGCCGAAAGGGAACCGTGTCGTCGATCGTGAACTTCGGTGCCTTCATCGACCTCGGTGGCGTCGACGGACTCGTGCACGTGTCCGAGCTGTCGTGGAAGCACGTCGATCATCCGAGCGAGGTCGTGCAGGTCGGCCAGGAGGTCGAGGTGGAGGTGCTCGACGTCGAGCTCGAGCGTGAGCGAGTCTCGCTGTCGCTGAAGGCGACACAGGAAGACCCGTGGAAGGAGTTCGAGCGGCGCTACTCGGCGGGCGAGATCATCGACGGTCAGGTGACCAAGCTCGTCCCGTTCGGCGCGTTCGTCCGAGTGGCGCCCGGGATCGAGGGCCTGGTCCACATCTCGGAGATCTCGGATCAACACGTCGACTCGCCCGAGTCGGTGCTGTCCGTCGGCGACGAGGTGCGCGTGAAGGTCATCGAGGTCGAGGTCGCCCGCCGCCGCGTGAGCCTGTCGATGCGTCAGGTCGGCGGTGCCCTTCCGACGCCGAGGGAAACGGAGATCGAAGAAGAGGCCGTCCCGGCTGAGGCGGGGGCGGCTTCGCCTGCAGCTTCCTCTGCGCAGCTCGCTTCGGCCGCGCCCGAGATCGCTCCGCCGGAGGCGGCAACTGCTGGTGGCGCAGGGTCGGCTTCAGTCGAAGCCGCCCCCGCTTCCGACGAAGACGCTGTCCCCGCTGCGAGCGACACGCCCGCCGAAGACGCGACCGCGACGCCCGAGGCGGCCGGTTCCGACTCGGCGCCCGCGGCGGAGGAACCGCAGGAAGAGGACGTCTCGCTCGAGGCGATCCTGGAGGACCTGAAGCGTCGCGAAGGCCGCTAGGAGTAGAGCGGTGCTCCTCGTCGGCCTCACCGGCGGGATCGGCTCGGGCAAGTCCACCGTCGCGCGCATGCTCGAGGAGCGCGGCGCCATCGTCTTCGACGCCGACGCCCTGGCGCGGCGGGCGGTCGAACCCGGAACGCCAGGTCACGACGCGGTCGTCGAGCGGTTCGGCGCGAACGTGCTCGGTCCGGGCGGTGAGCTCGACCGCGAGGCGCTCGCCAGCATCGTCTTCGCCGACCCTGCGGCCAGACGCGACCTCGAGGCCATCGTGCATCCCGAGGTTCGGCGGCTGTTCGCCGAGGGGTGCGAGCGATACCGAGACACCGACCGTGTGGTGGTGTTCAGCGCGCCGCTCCTGGTCGAGACCGGGATGCACACGGCGTTCGAGGTCCTGGTCGTGGTGGCGACGCCGGTCGAGGCGCAGGTGGAGCGCTTGCTCCGCGACCGCGCGATGACCGAGGAGGCGATCCGCGCGCGCATCGCGGCGCAGGCGCCTCTCGAGGACAAGCTCGCCGTGGCCGACGTGGTGGTCGGCAACGACGGATCGCTCGAAGAGCTCGAGGAGCAGGTCGGGCGGGTGTGGACCGACCTTCGCGTGCGGGCCTCGGCGCCAAGCCCGTGACCGCGGGTGGGAGGTCAGGACTCAAGAAATGAGCGAGCGTGAGCGAATGGACGTAGCCCCCGCGAACGGAGCCATGGGCTGGTCTGCGGTGTTCTTCGACGCGGGAGAGACGCTCGTCCACCCGCATCCGACGTTCCCGGATCTGTTCGCGAGCGTCCTCGCACGAGAGGGACACACCGTTTCAGCCGAGACGATCCGCGAGCGCATCCACGTGGTCTCCGATCGATTCCGTTCGGCCGCCGAGGCGAACGAGCTGTGGACGACGTCGCCGGAGAAGTCGCGACGTTTCTGGCACGGGGTGTACGAGATCTTCCTGCGCGAGGTCGGTGTCCCGAACGGTGACGGTCTCATCGACCGCGTGTACGCCGAGTTCACCGACCTGGCGAACTACGCGCTGTTCGACGACGTCATCCCGGTCCTCGAACGCCTGCGGTCGGCCGGCCTGACGCTCGGCATCGTGTCGAACTTCGAGGAGTGGCTGGAGCGGCTGCTCGAGCGTCTGGGCGTACATGAGCTGTTCGATGTCCGGGTCATCTCCGGCATCGAGGGGCTCGAGAAGCCCGACCCGCGCATCTTCCTCCTGGCGATGGACCGCGCCGGCGTCGAGCCCACTCGCTCGGTGTACGTGGGCGACAACCCCGCGCTCGACGTCGAGCCGGCGCGCGCCGTCGGCATGTTCCCGGTACTGATCGACCGGCGCGACCGCTATCTCGATGCGCCCGGATCGAGGATCTCGTCGCTCGAGGAGCTTCCCCGCATCATGGGGATCACGTGAGCGACCGCATCTACACCGTCGACGAGGCGAACTCGATGCTGCCCGACCTCCGCGAACGCCTCGTTCGGATCCGCGAGGCGCGGCAGGTCCTCCTGCAGACCGCCGAGCTCGTGACGGAGCGCGTCGCGACCGATGGCGGTGGCTCACACGGCGGCCGCGAATACTGGGACGCACAGCAGGCGCTGAAGGCCGAGATCGAACGGCTGTCGGAGGAGAACATCCTCCTGCGCGACCCCGAGACCGGCCTGATCGACTTCCCCGGCGAGCGCGAGGGCCGTCGGGTGTGGCTGTGCTGGCGGCTCGACGAGGATCGGGTGGCGAACTGGCACGAGATCGACACCGGCTTCATCGGGCGCCGGCCCCTGTGACCTCGGCTGCCGACGAGACGACCGGCACTCGGCCTCGGTCTCGCGTCGTGGTGATGGGCGCGACGGCCGACGCGCCGCCACCACGGATCGACGTCGTGTCCGAGGTGGTCGCCCTGTCGTTCGCCGATACCTCGGAGGCGCTCGCCGACGTGCTTCCGGGTGCGGACGTCGTCCTCGCGTGGAGGCCGCACAGCTCGTTGCTCCGACCGGTATGGCCGAAAGCCGACGCCGTGAAGTGGATCCAGACGGCCTCCGCGGGCGTCGACGCGCTGCTGTTCCCGGAGCTCGTCGAGAGCCACGTGGTCGTGACGAACGCGCGCGGGATCTTCGACCGGGCGATCGCTGAGTTCGTCCTGGGGACGATGCTGGCGTTCGCGAAGGGTCTGCCCGGGATGCTCGACCGGCAGGCACGGAGGGAGTGGGAGCATCGCGACACCGAGACGCTCTCCGGCAAGCGCGTGCTCGTCGCGGGCGTCGGTTCGATCGGGAGAGAGATCGGGCGCCTGTGCGGCGCGTTCGGAATGACGGTTCGCGGCGTCGGGAGCACGGCGCGGGGAAAGGACGACGTGTTCCGGATCGTCTACGGGCCCGACGAGCTCGCGGAGGGGTGCCGGTGGGCGGACTACATCGTGAACGCGCTTCCGGGGACCGAGGGGACGAAGCACCTGTTCGACGACAAGGTGATCTCCGCGATACAACCGACCGCGCGGTTCGTGAACATCGGACGCGGCAGTACGGTCGACGAGGTGGCCCTCGTCGGCGCGCTTCGCGACGAGCGCCTGGCGGGCGCCGCGCTCGACGTGTTCGAGCGCGAACCCCTTCCGCCGGACAGCCCGCTATGGGAGCTCCCCAACGTCATCGTCTCGCCGCACGTGGCCGGTGACTTCGCGGGGTTCCGCGAGGCGATCGTCGAGCTGTTCGTGCAGAACCTCGAGCGGTACCTTACGGGTCTTCCGCTCGAGAACGTCGTCGACAAGCAGCGGGGGTATGTGCCGTCGTGACCGTCGCGATCGAGGTTCGTGGACTGCGCAAGTCATACGGCGACGTTGAGGCGGTTCGCGGCATCGACCTCACCGTCGAATCGGGCGAGGTGTTCGCGCTGCTCGGTCCGAACGGCGCGGGGAAGACGACGACGGTCGAGATCCTAGAGGGGTTTAGGAGGCGCTCGTCGGGCGACGTCTCGGTCCTCGGGGACGATCCGGCGACGGCGGGTGCGGAATTCCGAGCACGGATCGGCATCGTTCTCCAGTCGACCGGCGTCGACCCATACCTCACGGTTCGCGAGACGGTCGATCTGTACGGCGGGTACTACCCGAACGCGCGGCCCGTCGACGAGGTCGTCGACCTCGTCGGATTGAGCGAGAAGCGTGACACGAGGGTGTTGAAGCTGTCCGGCGGACAGCAGCAGCGGCTCGACGTCGCGATCGCGTTGGCGGGCGACCCCGAGTTGCTGTTCCTCGACGAGCCCACGACGGGCTTCGATCCCGGCGCACGCCGGAACGCGTGGGAGATCGTTCGGAACCTGTCGTCTTTACGGAAGACCGTGTTCTTGACGACGCATTACATGGATGAAGCCCAGAATCTTGCCAATCGCGTCGCAGTCATCTCCAATGGCGAGATCGTCGCCGAGGGGCCGCCCAGCACGCTCGGGGGGCGCCATCTCGCCGCGACCGTCGTTCGGTTCCGGATACCCGCGGCGGTTGCCGATGTCCCGGATTGGGGACAGGTGCCCGCTTCCGACGGGACGTTCGAGCTGAGGACGGACGACCCCACTCGAATGCTCCACGACATGACGCACTGGGCGATGGAACGCGACGTCTCGCTCGAGGCGCTGGACGTGTCGCGTCCGACGCTCGAGGACGTCTATCTGGAACTCACGCACGAGTTGGGCGCGACGGCGGGCTCGGAGTGAGCGGGCCAGGACAGGTTGTCCGTCAGGTCCTCTTCACCAACAAGGCGTTCTGGCGGAACCCGGCCTCCGCGTTCTTCACGTTCGCCTTCCCGCTGATGTTCCTCGTCATCTTCACGACTCTCTTTGGGGAAGACGAGATCCCCGTAGTCGGCGGCGTCACGGTCAGCGTGAGCACGTTCTACGTCGCGGCCATCTCGGCGTTTTCCGTCATCTCGGCCTGCTACACGAACATCGCGATCAGCGTGTCGTTCCAGCGCGACGCGGGGATCCTGAAGCGGATCCGCGGAACCCCGCTCCCGTCGTGGGCGTTCCTGCTGGGACGGGTCGTGCACTCGACGATCATCGCGGTCATCCTGGTCGCGATCTGTGCACTGTTCGGCGCGGCGTTCTACGACGCCGAACTGCCCACGCGGACGCTCCCCGCCTTCCTCGTCACGCTGCTCGTGGGCGCCGCGAGTTTCTCGGCACTCGGCCTCGCAATCACCGCCGTGATTCCGAATGCCGACGCCTCGCCGGCGATCGTGAACGCCTCGATCCTCCCGATCTTATTCCTGTCGGACATCTTCATCCCCTTCGACAACCCGCCGGCGTGGGTCGACTTCGTGGGGAAGGTGTTTCCGGTTCGACACTTCTCCGACGCCATGCAGGCCGCGTACTTCTCGCCGACCGGTAGCGGTTTTAGCGGGGTCGACCTGCTCGTCATGGCCGTCTGGGGTCTTCTGGGGCTCGTCCTCGCGGCGCGATACTTCTCGTGGGAGCCCCGGAAGTAGCCAGCACAGTAATGAACGAACCACGCTGCGTCCGATCTGCGTAGAAAACAGCGTGTGCTAGGCTCCGCGCGCGCCGGGCCGGCGCGCGTGTTCCGCGATCGAGGGGGTTCCAGATGCGCAAGGTGCTGGTGGTTTTCGCCGCGACCGGCCTAATGCTCGCGGCGTGCGCCGAGGACGATCCGACGATCGGCGGGCCGACGGGCGAAACATCGCCGACCGGAGCGACCGGAGCGCAGACCGCAGCCGAGTGCGCCGAGGCGAACGGCGACGCGTTCCAGGCGTCCGGAACCCTGACGGTCGGAACCGGCAACCCCGCCTTCCCGCCGTGGTGGGAGGGAGGAACGAGCGGGGACTCCGAGTTCGAGATCAACGATCCCGCGAACGGCGAGGGCTACGAGGGCGCCGTCGTCGCCGAAGTGGCGGAGCGTCTCGGTTTCAGGTTCCCCGACGAGGTGACGTTCGTCGCCGTCGGATTCAACAAGTCGTTCGCGCCCGGTCCCAAGGACTTCGACTTCGTGCTCCAGCAGATCTCATACGTCCCGGAACGCGACGAGGCCGTGGACTTCAGCGACAGCTACTACGACGTGCAGCAGGCGCTGGTATCGGTCGAGGGTTCGCCGATCGCAGACGCGACGTCGGTGTCCGACCTCGCCGACGCGACTCTCGGCGCTCCGATCGGCACGACGAGCCTCACCGTGATCGAGGAAGTCGTCCAGCCGACAGCCGAGCCGCAGGTGTACGACGATCTCGCCGGCGCCGTGCAGGACCTGAAGAACGGGGCCATCGACGGGATCGTGGTCGACCTGCCGAGCGCGTTCTTCATCACCGCGGTCCAGATCCCGAAGGGTGTCGTCGTCGGACAGTTCAGGATCGAGGGCTCGCAGGAGTACTTCGCGATGGCGTTCGAGACCGGCAGCGCGCTCGTGGAGTGTGTGAACCTGGCCCTTCAGGAGATGGGCGACGACGGAACGCTCGACGCGATCGAGCAGGAGTGGCTGGCCGACAAGACGAACGCGCCGGTCCTCAGCTGACGTAACGCCTCGGGCGTCGTGAGCGGCCCGCCCCCGGAGGTGTACCAGTACCCACCGGGAGACCCGCGCCTTCCCGGCGGCGATCGCGGGTCCCGCATCCTGGCGCCGCTCCGCGTCGAGGGCGCGCGCGGCGTCGCCGTCGCGCTCATCAGCACCGTCGTCTTCTTCGCCGTCGTGATCGTCGCCGTCCTGAACTCGTCCGGATGGCCGCTGATCAAGGCGTCGTTCTTCGACGGTGACGTCTTCGCGGACGCGTTCCCGAAGATCCTCGAGAAGTTTCGCCGAAACGTGTTCATCTTCGTGACCGCCGAGATCCTCGTGCTGGTCGTGGCGATGGCGATCGCCGTGATGCGCAGCCTCACCGGCCCGGTGTTCTTCCCGCTGCGGCTGCTCGCGGCCGCGTACACCGACCTGTTTCGAGGCGCGCCGACGATCCTCATCATCGCGCTGCTCGGGTTCGGTGCTCCCGCCCTTGCGATCCGCGGGCTGCCGGACTCCGACGTCTTCTGGGCGATCATCGCGCTGACGCTCGTGTACTCGGCGTACGTCGCGGAGGTCTACCGCGCCGGGATCCAGTCCGTGCATCCCTCGCAGGTCGCTTCGTCCAGGTCGCTCGGCCTCAGCCGCGGGAAGACGCTCCGCTTCGTCGTCCTGCCGCAGGCGGTTCGCCGCGTTATCCCCCCGTTGTTGAACGATTTCATCGGGCTGCAGAAAGACACCGCGCTGGTCGCATTCCTCGGCTACGTCGAGGCTCTGCGGCAGGCCGCGATCATCCAGTCGGCGACGTTCGATTTCACGCCGTTCGTGGCGCTCGCGTTGATCTACGTGGTGATCACGATCCCCCAGGCACGGTTCGTCGACTGGCTGATCGCCCGAGACCTCCGGCGGCGTCAGACCGCGGCCGGCGTATGAGTGGTCCAGCGGCAGACGGCCGCGCGCTCGTTCTCGAGGATGTCCACAAGTCCTTCGGCAAGCTCGAGGTTC
>CALGFI010000055.1 GCA_937881155.1 uncultured bacterium
GGTATGCGCCGGAGGTGGAGGCGGCCGTCTACTTCTCGGTCCTCGAGGCGTTGCAGAACGTCGCGAAGTACGCGGCCGCCTCGCACGCCGCCGTGCGTCTCGGACTCGACGGCCGAAACGTGACGTTCGAAGTTGAGGACGATGGGATCGGCTTCGATCCGTCGGCGACGAGCGGCACCGGGTTGCAGGGCATCGCGGACCGGCTGGGAGCGCTGGACGGCTCGGTGGAGGTTCGATCCGCTCCGGGTCAGGGCACCGTGATCCGTGGTCGTATCCCGGTCGGCGAAGCGTGATGGCGCGTTCGATCTGGCGGCGGGGGGAACGGTTCGTTCTCGGCATCGCGTTCGGCATGGTGGCGTGGATCATCGAACGGCGAGTCCTGACGGCGATCCGCCGTCGCGGTGAAGTCGCGCCCTCGCTGCCTACGCCGCTGGCCGAGAGCGTCAGCGAGGTCGAGCGTCCGGTCGGATAGTCGGCGTTCCGGGCGACTACATGCGTTTCTCGCGCCGCCCACGGATCAGGTCGGCGATCAGGAAGAGCGTGAACCCCGCCGCGACGACCGACAGCGTGACCGGAACCCAGTCGGCCACGCGCTGCGACGCCGCGGTGATCGCCGCCCCGAGCAGCGCAGCGCCGGCGATGATGCCCGTCGACAGCCGGCGGCCGACGCGTCGAACCGTGTCCTCCAGCCGTTCGGCGGTGAAGTTCACCTGCAGCTTCGGTCCCGGCCTCGCGCCGGCGAGCCGCTCGAACGCCTCGGCGATACGCGAGACCCGCACCTTCACCTTCTGCGCCTCGTAGAACAGCGTCTTCGGGTCCATCCGATCGCGTATACGCCGCGTGACGCCGCGCATCAGGTATGCGCCGGCGACCTCGAACGGATCGATGTCGGGATCGAGCTCAGCCGTCGCGAGCTGCATCTGCGCCATCGCCTTCCCGGTAAGCGCCAGCGAGGCCGGCAGCGGAACGTTGTGGCGGATCGAGATCTCCGTGATCTCTTGCAGGATCGGTCCGAGCTGGATCTCGCGCAGAGAGACGTTCCTATACTTCGTCATCACGCCGCCGAGCTCCTCCTGGAACGCGCGCACGTCGAGATCCGCGCGCTCGGCGCCGCCCGCGAGCATCAGCGTGACGTCGGTGAGGAACTGAACGTCCTCCTGCCAGAACGCCATCAACAGGAGCATGAGGTTCTCGCGGACCTCCGGACCGATCTGTCCGACCATCCCGAAGTCGAGGAAGTAGATCTTGTCGTTCCACCACATCAGGTTGCCGGGATGCGGATCTGCATGGAAGAACCCCTCGGTCAGGATCTGCGCGTAGTACGACTCGAGCAGCTGTCGTGCCGCTTCCGAGCGCTCCGGTCCGTCCGGCGCGGTTCGGATCGACCCGCCCTGGATCTCCTGCATCACCAGCAGCCGTGCCGACGACAGATCGTGATGGACGGCCGGAACGTCGAGGCGTTGATACGGCTCGAGCACCTGACCCATCCGATCGATGTTCCCGGCCTCCTGGCGGAAGTCGAGCTCGCGCTGCAGCGACCCCGAAAGGTGCTCGAACACCGCCGGCATGTCGATCACCTGCCGGAACGCCGGTCGGTTCTCGGTCTTCTCGGCGAACAGCTGGAGTAGCGCGAGGTCCTGCATGATGTCTTCCCGTGCCGTGGGGCGCTGCACCTTCACCACGACTCGTCTTCCGTCCGCGAGCGTCGCACGGTGCACCTGCGCGATCGTTCCGGCGGCCATGGGCGTCGGTTCGATCGACTCGAACACGTCCTCCCACGGCACCCCCAGCTCCTCTTCCATGACCCGAACGACCTGTGCTTCGGAGAGCGGAGGAACGTTGTCCTGCAGTGTCGCCAGCTCTTCGATGAACTCCGGCGGCAACAGGTCGGGCCGTGTCGACAGGATCTGTCCGAGCTTGGCGAACGTCGGACCGAGCTCTTCCATCGCCGAGCGGATCCGTCCTGCCTGCCGCCGGCGGTTCGTTTGCGTGTCGGGATCCGCCCGGTTGAACAATTCCTTCAGGCCGTGCTTCGCCATCACCGACGCGATCCGCGTCGCTCGTCCCATCAGTCGCGGTTCGATCTCCTCGGTCTCGGGCGCGAGGCGTCCGGCGTGCGCGGTCCCCGGCATCGCGGCAGTGCGCTGCTTACCGTCGCTGTCGAGGAGCGAGGTGTTGACGATGATCACGGTGCACCGCGCGTTGTGGCTGATGCGGTTCGGCACGTTGCCGAGCAGGAACTCCTTGCGTCCGCTCATGCCGGCGTTGCCGACGACCAGCGTGTCGACGCCGTCCTCTTCCGCGACGCGGAGGATCGCGCGTGCGGGGTCGTCGTCCATGACGATTCGCGCTCGACCTCGGGGACCGGCGAGCTCGCTCGCGAACTGTCTCAACGTCTCGGCGGCGAACGCCGCTCGGGTCGCCTCGGCCTGACCGCTCTCGGTAGACCCCGGGTTCGACGGGAGGATCACCTGGAGGAGGAGGAGCTCGGCGTCGTAGCGATCCGCGAGCGCGGCCGCCCATCGGACGGCGCGATCCGCCGTCTCCGAACGGTCGGTCGCGACCATCACGCGCCCGACCCGTGCCGTTGCGCGGGTCCCGTTCCCCTCTGCCATCTCGGTCGAATCATGACAGAGGGGTTTCGTGCGCGACATGACCACGACTCGTCCACGTCACTCGACTTTGCGGCGTTGCGCGTTCGGTAGACTCGCTGCACCGCCGGAGTAGCTCAGCCTGGCAGAGCAACCGCCTCGTAAGTGGTAGGTCAGGGGTTCGAATCCCCTCTCCGGCTCCATCTCCACGACGGCGACCGCTCCAGCACGGCCTGTAGAATCGCCGCCGTGCTCCCCCAGATCATCGTCGATCCAAGCGTCACTCCCACGCTCAACAACGGCGGTTGGGTCTACAACGCGGCGGTACTCCTTGCAGTGCTCGGTGCCATCGTCGCGCTCGCCCTCGTGTTCGGATACATGCGGTTCGCGCCGCGGTTCCAGACCGACGAGGGTGCGCGCCGGAGCGTTCGAGCACCGCGGATCCAGCCCGGCCGCGATGTGCGCCGTCCCGTCAACGTCACCAGCGCTCCGGTCGTGGTGCAGCCGCCAACAGTTATGGGCGCGGCCGCGCCGGTTGCAGCCCCCGCGGCGCCGGTTGCAGCCCCGGCGGCGCCGCAAGCTGCTCCGGCGCCGCCGCAAGCTGCTCCGGCGCTGCCGCAAGCTGCTCCGGCGCCGCCCCAAGCTGCTCCGGCCGAGCCTCAAGCCGCTCCAGCGGCAGCTCCCGCCGCGCCGTCGAGCCCGGCGCCCGCTGCGCCCGTCGCCGCTTCCACCGAGGAGCGGCCAGAGGTGTCGCTCGACGAGGAGACGTTCGAGAAGACGCTCAACGAGCTCATCGCCAAAGGCACCGATCGCCGCGTCGCCGAGGGTCAGGCGCGGCGCGCTGCCATGATCGCCGCGCGGAAGAAGGCCGGTGGTTAGCGGCCGCATGAATACCGCAGTCGATTGGTCGATGGGTTCCCGCGCAACTGACCTCATCGATTGGGGCACCGCCGCCGAAACCGGCCGGCGTGTGGGCGGCCTCGGCCCACGAACACCTGCGGTGGAGCGAGCGCGACTGCGGGAAGACCTTTCCGAGCTCGTTCCGTACGCCGAGTCGCTGATCGGCGACTTCACCGGCCTTCGCGCGAACGGCTCGCGCCCCCGCGCGTGGGTGATGTCGCGTTCCGAGTGGGTCGGCGCCAACCTGAACACGCTCCAACGTCTGCTCGAGCCGCTCGCGAGCAAGCTGCTGCCGAATGGTGCGCGTCGCTCGGAGTTCCGCCGCAAAGCGTTCGGCGCGCAGATCGGCGCGCTGCTCGGGTACGTCTCGCGCAAGGTGCTCGGTCAGTACGATGTGTTCCTTCCGCCGGACGACGAGGGCTTGCTGTACTTCGTCGGGCCCAACGTCGTCGAGGCCGAACGTCGCTTCGCGCTCCCGCCCCGCGACTTCCGGTTGTGGATTGCGGTGCACGAGGCGACACACCGCGCGCAGTTCGGCGCGAACGAGTGGCTCAAGCCGTACCTCAAGCGGCAGATCGACACGTACATCGACACGGTGCAGGTCGACTCGCGCGAGGTGATGGCGCAGATCCGCCGCGCCGCCGACGAGATTCGCGCGGGTGCCGATTGGCGAGGGGCGAACGGCATCATGCTCTTGATGAACGACGTCCAACGCGAGCTGTTCGCCAAGATGCAAGCGTTCATGTCGCTCCTCGAGGGCCACGCGTCGTTCGTCATGAACCGCGTGGCGGCGGGTCAGGTGCAGGACATCGATCGGATGCGCAGAGCGCTCAAGGAACGCCGGCGAGCGGGTGGGATGGAGCGCGGCTTTCAGCGAGCGATCGGGTTCGAGACGAAGATCGCTCAATACAACACGGGTGAGCGGTTCGTGCGTGCGCTCGTCGACGGTGTCGGCATGGACGGTTTCAACCGCATCTGGGAACGCGAGGAGCACCTCCCCACGCTCGAAGAGATCGCGGAGCCGGCGCGCTGGGTGTCACGCGTCGCGGGGTCGTGACCCGGTGGGGATAGCCGCCGCCTGACGCGTCATCCTCCAGCCGTCGCCCGTGTACTCGAGCGGGTGACGAGGACGATTCGCGAGCACGACATGTTCCGCCCCGGCGAGGCGGTTCTCGTCAGCGTCTCAGGCGGTCCGGATTCCGTCTGTCTCCTGTACTCGCTCTGGTACCTGCGCCGGTTGTTCAAGATCCGGCTCCACGTCTTCCATTTCGATCACCACCTTCGCCGAGACTCGGCGAGGGATGCCCAGTACGTTCGCCGACTTGCGGAGCGGCTCGGTCTCCCGTTCCACGCGCGCGCGGCGGAGGACCGGCCGGGGAAAGGCATGTCCGTCGAAGCTTGGGCGACCGTTCGCCGGATGAACGCGGCGAACGAGGTTCGGAGGTCGATCGGTGCGTCCGTGACTGCCGAAGGCCACACGCTCGACGACCAGGCCGAGACGGTCCTTCTGAACCTGATTCGCGGTACGGGCCTCGAAGGGCTCAGCGGGATCTGGCCCGGGGGATACGAACACGGATACTCCGCCCTGGCGGAGCCGCTCCTCGATGTGGAGCGCGCGGACGTCGAAGCGTTCTGCAGATCTCTCCACCTCCGCCCGCGGCGCGATCCGACCAACAGGGACACGCGGCTTCTGCGGAACGCGATCCGGCTGAAGGTGATCCCGGGTATGGAACGGGCAACGGGACGCAGCGTGAAGGCGCCTATCGCCCGTTCGGCGGCGCTGCTGCGCGAGTCGCGGATGGAGCTCTCGCGCGCCGCAGTGGAGGCGTTTTCGAGAGTTGTGAGCGGCTCCCGCGACGCCGTCCGCGTCGACGCCGATGCGCTCGTCACGTTGCCAGATGCGGTTGCCTCGCGAGTGATCCGGCTCGCCGTCTACAACGTTTTGGCGCTCGAGGATGCAACGGCGCCATGGACGAGGGAGGCGATCGTCGCCGTGCTCGACCTCGCGCGAGGACGACCCGGCCGCAGTCGCGACCTTCCGTCTGGATTGAAGGCTCGTCGCGAGCGAGAGTATGTTTCCCTCTCTCGCACTTCCCCCGAGAGCCGGGAGTGAAGGGGGGCGAGATGGAAGGCCGGTCGGCGCTGTCCGAGATCGAGCACGCGGCACCGCCACCCGCCGTTGCGCCGCACGCCGAAGCGTACGAGCGCGATATCGAGCGGGTGCTCATCACCGAAGCGGAGATCCAGCAGAAGCTGCGTGAGCTGGGTGAACAGATCGCGCAGGACTACGCGGGCCGCGACCTGCTGCTGATCGGCGTCCTCAAGGGCGCGTTCGTCGTGATGGCGGATCTCGCTCGCTACATCCGCATGCCCGTGGAAACCGATTTCATGGCGGTGGCCTCGTACGGCGCCGCGACGAAGACGTCGGGTGTCGTCCGGATCCTCAAGGACCTCGAACACGACCTCGAGGAGCGCCACGTGTTGCTCGTCGAGGACATCGTCGACTCCGGACTCACCATCAACTACCTGCTGAAGAACCTTCGCGGGCGGCGGCCGGCGAGCCTCGAGGTCTGCGCGCTGCTGAAGAAGACGGGGATCCAGCGCGTCCACCTGGACATCCGCTACGTGGGCTTCGAGATCCCACCCGACTTCGTCGTCGGGTACGGCCTCGACTTCGCGGAGAAGTTCCGGAACCTTCCGTACATCGCGACGCTCAAGCCGGAGGCGTACGCGGACGTTTGAGGTGTTCCCCCGGGGAACGGCCGCATCGCGTCGAGGCGTCTCACCTGGGATGCGCCGTCTCCCACTCGTCTCACTCCTTGTTCTTCTCCTCTTGACGGCGTGCGCGTCGGACGGTGGCGACGAAGCCGCCTCATCGTCCGGCGTCCGTGGCCAGGTCCTCCTCGGGCCGACCTGCCCGGTCGTGCAGGAGGGGAGCCCGTGCCCGGACGAGCCCGTCGGGGGCGTCGAGGTCCGTGCGCTGACCGACGGCGAGGCCATCGCGCAGACGACGAGCGGCGAAGACGGTCGGTTCGAGCTCGAACTGCCACCCGGTCGATACACGCTCGAGGCCGTCGTCGGTCCTGACGGCCCCGGTATGTTTGCGAAGCCCGTCGCCGTGACCGTCACGGCCGGCGCATTCGTCGAGGTCGTCGTTCCGGTCGACAGCGGGATCCGTTGACGATCACGACGGCCGCATGCGCGCACGCCGTCGGTCGAACGGGGTATCGGCGCATCCAGACCCCGGTGCTACCATCGCCCAGGGCTTCGAGCGTCGATCCGACGCGCGGGCCCCGAAGCATTCCCGCAGGTATCTGAACCGAAAGGAGCGCACCTCTGGCCGCCGACCCGGCGCCGCCCTATCGGCGGCTCCTCCGCGGGCCCGCCATCTACATCCTGATGGGGCTAGTGGGCCTGTGGCTGTTCCTCGCGCTCGCCAATCGCGAGAGCCGCGCCGACGAGCTCACCTTCTCCGAGTTCCAGGACCGGGTCGCGAGCGGCGAGGTCGATACGGCGACGTTCCTCCTCGGTGACGGCAAGATCAGCGGCGAGCTCTCGGATGGGTCGACCTACGAGGTCGCGTACGTCGAGGGAACGCAGGAATCACTCACTGCCCAGCTCGAGTCCGAGGGCGTCGATGTCTCGGCCGATCCGCAGCGCGGCTCCGCGCTCCTCGGATTCCTGTTCCAACTGATCCCGGTGATCCTGATCGTCGGCGCCTTCATCTTCATCATGAATCAGTCGCAGGGCGGCGGTGGACGGGTGATGCAGTTCGGGAAGGCGCGCGCGAAGCTCGTCAGCAAGGACCAGCCGAAGACGTCGTTCCAGGACGTCGCGGGCGTCGACGAGGCGATCGAGGAGCTGCAGGAGGTCAAGGAGTACCTGCAGAACCCCGCCAAGTTCCAGGCGATGGGGGCGAAGATCCCGCGCGGCGTGCTGCTGTTCGGACCACCGGGGACGGGAAAGACGCTGCTCGCGCGAGCCGTCGCCGGTGAGGCCGGGGTTCCCTTCTATTCGATCAGCGGTTCGGACTTCGTCGAGATGTTCGTCGGGGTCGGCGCCGCGCGCGTGCGCGACCTGTTCGAGCAGGCCAAGCAGAACGCGCCGGCGATCGTGTTCATCGACGAGATCGACGCCGTCGGTCGTCACCGCGGGGCAGGTCTCGGCGGCGGTCACGACGAGCGCGAGCAGACGCTGAACCAGCTCCTGGTCGAGATGGACGGGTTCGATCAGCGGACAGCGGTGATCCTGATGGCGGCGACGAACCGCCCGGACATCCTCGATCCCGCGCTGCTCCGGCCGGGACGCTTCGACCGGCACGTGACGATCGACCGTCCGGACCTCGAGGGTCGCAAGGGGATCCTCCGCGTGCATTCCCGGGGCAAGCCGTTCGAGGAGGGGGTCGACCTCGATGTCGTCGCAAAGCGCACGCCCGGGTTCACCGGCGCCGACCTGGCGAACGTCATCAACGAGGCGGCGCTCCTCGCCGCGCGCTGGGGCAAGCGGGCGATCGGGGCGAAGGAGGCCGAGGAAGCGATCGATCGCGTGATGGCCGGTCCCGAGCGCAAGTCGCGCGTCATGAGCGAGCGCGAGAAGCGTGTGATCGCCTATCACGAGGGTGGCCACGCCCTCGCCGCGCACGTGCTGCCGAACACCGACCCGGTGCACAAGATCAGCGTGATCCCGCGCGGTCGCGCGCTCGGCTACACGCTCACGCTCCCCGAAGAGGACAAGTTCATGATGACGCGTGAGGAGCTCGCAGATGAGCTCGCCATGCTTCTCGGTGGGCGAGTCGCTGAGGAGCTCATCGTCGGCGACGTGACGACCGGCGCCGCGAACGACATCGAACGCGCCACGAAGGTGGCGCGACAGATGGTGACCGAGTACGGGATGAGCGACATCATCGGGCCGCTGACGCTCGGGCAGAAGCAGCACGAGGTGTTCCTGGGTCGTGACTTCCAGGCGCAGCCGGACTACTCCGACCAGGTGGCGTTCGAGATCGACAACGAGGTCCGCCGGCTGATCGACGAAGCGCACGACGAGGCGCTCGACATCCTTCAGGAGCAGCGCGAGAAGCTCGACCAGCTCGCGTCGATCCTGATCGAGCGCGAGACGCTCGAACGCGAAGAGGTGGAGCGGTTCCTCGCCGACGTACCGAAGCGCTTGCCCCGCGACCTCGCGGTGCGGGGCGCCGGCCTCGCCGTCTCGCGCCGGGCGATCCGCACGGGTGGGCAACCCCCGACGCCGGGCACGATCCCGCCGAACCCCGTCGGTTAGCCTCTCCGTCGATGACGGAGCGGTGGGCCACCTTCGATTGCTACGGAACGCTGATCGACTGGATGGGCGGCATCCGGGACACGCTCTCCGACCTGTGGCCGGAGCACGACGCCGACCTGCTGCTCGGCGCGTACCACGAGATCGAACCCGAGGTTCAGCACGGCCGTTCGATCTCGTATCGCGAGGTGCTGACCGAGTCGCTCGAGAAGCTCGCGCGCCGTGAACGGCTCCGGCTCGACGACGACGAGCACGCGGCGCTCGCCGACTCGCTTCCGACCTGGCAGCCGTTCCCCGAGGTGCCCTCCTCGCTCTCGGAGCTCCGCGACCGCGGTTGGAAGATCGCCATCCTTTCGAACACCGATCCGGACCTGCTCGACGCGTCGCTCGGGCTGATCGACGTTCCCGTCGACGTGCGCATTACGGCCGCAGAGGCCGGCTCGTACAAACCGGCGCACGGTCACTGGGACCGGTTCTTCGAGACGACGAACGTCGACCGAGCGCGACATATACACGTCGCGGCCTCGATCCCCCACGACATCCGACCTGCAGCCGAGCTCGGGCTCACGGCGGTGTGGATCAACCGGATGCACGAGACCTCCGACGCGCCGCGCGCGGCCGAGCTGCCTGACCTGACGAAGCTCCCCGAGACGCTCGAGGACCTCATTCCGGTGCAGGGGTAGCGATGGCGGAGATCGATCACAAGAAGGTCGAGGAGGGCGTTCGGCTCATCCTCGAGGGCGTGGGCGAGGACCCGGACCGCGACGGCCTGAAGGACACGCCGCGACGCGTGGCGGACATGTACGAGGAGATCCTCGCCGGCATCGACGTCGATCCCACGCCGCTCGTTTCCGCGGTCCCGGGCGCGGATTTCGACGAGATGATCATGGTGAAGGACATCCCGCTGACGGCGCTCTGCGAGCACCACATGTTGGCCTTCAACGGGAAGGCGCACGTCGCATACATCCCCAACAAGGACGGCCGGATCACCGGGCTGTCGAAGATCGCGCGGGTGGTGGACGTGCTGTCGAAGCGGCTGCAGGTCCAGGAACGGCTGACCACCGAGATCGCCGACACGATCGAGAAGGCGCTCGAGCCTCGCGGTGTGTTCGTCTTGATCGAGGCCGAGCACCTGTGCATGACGATGCGGGGGGTGAAGAAGCCGGGTTCGATGACCGTCACGTCGGCTGTGCGCGGTCTGTTCCGCAGCGACGCGCGAACCCGCCAGGAGGCGCTCCACCACATCGGCAAGGCGTAGTTCTTCCCGGAACGCGTTTACCTTTCGGCTAGTCCTTCACCCTGTATGACCAAAGTGGATCGAGCGCCGGCGGGCGTCGAGCGCGGTGAGCGGCTGGAGCGCCTGTACCGGGAGCGGGGCGCAAGGATGTGGCACGCCGTGCTCGCATTCGCCGGCGACCCGGAGGTGGCGAGCGATGCCGTGGCCGAGGCGTTCGCGCAGGCCCTCAGGAGAGGCGACGAGATCCGCGACGCCGAGCGATGGATCTGGCGGACGGTGTTCCGGCTGGCATCGGGAGAGCTGAAGTCGCGGAGGCGAACCATCGCCATGTCGGTGGAGAGGACGTATGAGATGGAGGAACCGGCGCGTGAGCTCGTCGCTGCGCTATCGCGGCTGTCGGAGCGACAACGCGCCGCGGTTGTGTTGCATCACGCCGCGGGATATCCGATCCGTGAGGTCGCAGCGATCGTCGGTTCCACGCCGGCCGCCGTGAAGGTCCACCTGATGCGGGCGCGTCGACGCCTTCGCGAACTCCTGGAGGACAGCGATGACTGATCTCGACGAACGTTTCAGTTCGCTCAAGCGGATCCCTGCACCCGACCTGTGGTCCGACATCACCGATCGGCCGCCGGCCGTGGTGCCGCCGACGCGGGGGGCTCGCCGGTGGGTCGCGGCCACAGCGGCAGCGCTCGTCGCGGTTGCCGGATTCGCGGTGGCAGTCGTCGCGTTCCGAAGCGAGAAGGACGTGCTCGGTCCGCCGTCTGGCTCTCCGGTGAACGCGCTTCGAGGAGAGATCGCTGCGACGTTCGCGGTTGGCGAGGATCCGCGCTCCGTCGTGTATGGAGCGGGCAGCGTGTGGGTCGCGGTGTCGAATAACGACGGAACGTTCGGCGGCCGGATCCTCCGCATCGATCCGGTGACGAACGAGACCATCGCAGAGATTCCCGTGGAGACGATCCCGACGTGGGAGGTCGGCGGCGGCGCGATGGTCGTCGAAGGCGACAACCTCTGGATCACCGGAGGCGTCGAAGCGTCGGGCGGGTTCGAATCGCCTGGCGGTGGATCCGACGCGGCCGTAACGCGCATCGACGTCGCGACGAATGAGGTGGTCGGCCTGTACACGCTAGGCGGGACGGTCGGCGCCGACCTCGCGTTCCTCGACGGTGATCTGTGGGTGTTGCTCTTCGGCGACGAGAGCGTCGACCACTCCATGGAGGTCGTGCGAGTCGACCCGGAGACGGGCGCGGTTCTGACGCGAATCCCGCTGTCCTCGAGCTGGGCTCACACGCTGGTAACGGCCAACGGTCGTCTCGTCACATACGAGGGCGGCGACCGCGCCGCCAACGTCGATGGGCACCTCACGTCGATCGATCCCGTCGGCGGAGTGACAACGACGGTCGACGTCCCGTCTCGCTATTTCGAGGGTGGGCCGGTCCTCTGGCGAGGCGAGTTTTGGTTCGCCTCGGATCGCGGCTTCTCGCGATTCGATCCCGCGTCCAACACTGTCATGGGTGGAGGTCAGGCGCTGGACCCTAGCCGATTCGCATTCTGCTGCGGCTTCGTCGAGGCGGATGATCGCGGGATCTGGTTCCTCGGGCACGACGGGATCCAGGTCGAACGGCCGGTGCGACTCACGCTCTTCGATCCCACCATCGACGCGGTGACCGAGCTCGTGACACTTGGCGACGAGAACCCCGTGGCGATGGCCGTCGCCCCGGATTCCGTCTGGATCCTGAACTACGAGGGCTCGCTCACGAAGGTCGATCTCATCTCGGGATAGACCGCGCCGCGGTTCGGCGGCGCGTGGCTACGATGGCCACATGGGTAGCCCCATCTGGCGCATTGGCGATCGGGCGTTCGACTGTTCCGAGCGGACGCTCGTCATGGGGATCCTGAACGTCACACCGG
>CALGFI010000056.1 GCA_937881155.1 uncultured bacterium
CAGAGCACCTCCATGGTAAGGAGGGGGTCAGGGGTTCGAATCCCCTCTCCGGCTCGACGCGCGAACGTTCTCCCTGGAGGTTGGCCAGTCCATCGGCGAGCTCTGAGCGTGTTGCTGAGGCCGCCGGCCACAGGTTGCGTGACGCCCGGGCAGATGTGCGCGAAGGTACACCCAACATGGCCGGTTCGCCGCCCGCGTCTCGGCGGTTCTCGCGCCCGCTCTCGAACGACATCGTCGTCGCCGCCGTGGTCGGCGCCGCCTATTGGCTTGCAGCCGAGCTCAGCCTGCAGCTCGCGCTGATCGAGCGCAACATCACGCCACTCTGGCCCCCGTCCGGCATCGCCGTCGTCGCGCTCCTGCTCTTTGGCCGCAGGCTGTGGCCGGCGATCGCGATCGCCGCCTTCGTCGTCAACCTCCCGATCAGCGAAACGGCGCTCGCCGCCGCTGTGACGGCAATCGGGAACACCGTCGCCCCGCTCATCGCCGCCACGCTCCTGCTCGCGACGGGGTTCCACAACCGGATGGACCGACCGCGCGATGTCGTCGCGCTCGTCGGCCTGGCGGCGCTCCTCAGCATGCTCGTCAGCGCGACGATCGGTTCGGGCACGCTCGTGCTCTCGGGCACGATCCCGACCGAGCGGTTCCTCGCCGCATGGTCCGTGTGGTGGGCAGGCGACGCCGTCGGCGTGCTCGTCTTCGCTCCGCTCCTTCTGTTCCTGTCGACGATCCGCGGCGGACGACGCGGCGCGTTCCGGTGGACGACCGCGTTCGAAGCCGTGGCGTTCGGCGTGGTGCTCGTCCTCGTGGCCGCATACGCCGTCACGTCCGACATCCAGCTCCTGTTCCTCGTCCTGCCCGTCGTCGGATGGGCGGCGTGGCGATTCCGGCACGCCGGCGCGGCGCCGGCGGTGATCATCGTGTGCGTCGCGGCGACGTGGGCGGCCGTCGAAGGACGTGGTCCGTTCGCCAACGCGCGGCTGTTCGACACGATGCTGACGCTCCAGGCGTTCAACGCAACGGTCGCCTTCACCGGGTATCTCCTTGCGTCCCTCGTCGAGGAGCGAACGCGCGCACGACAGGCCCTCGAACGCGCCGCGGCGGATCTCGAGACCCGCGTCCAGCGACGAACGTCCGAGCTGTCGGCCGCGAACGAGCGTCTCGAACGCGAGGTCGCTGAACGACGCGAGGCCGAGGCCCGCCTCCGGCGAAGCGAACGCGCGTTGGCCGAGGCGCACGAGGTCGCGCGGATCGGGACGTGGGAGTGGGACGTCGTCACGGGTGAGGTGCAGTGGTCCGACGAGATGTACCGGATCCACGGCGCCGAACCACAGTCGTTCGCCCTGACGTTCGACAAGGCGATCGAGCTCGTCCCTCCAGACGATCAGTCCCGGATCCGGAAGAACGTGCAGTTGGCCGTCGAGAGCGGCCGCACGCGCGTCGCCGACATCGAGTATCGGGTCGTCCTTGCCGACGGCGAGACGCGACACCTGTCCGGCAAGGCGCGCCTGACGCGCGATGCTGACGGTGCACCGGTTCGGATGCTCGGCATCGTCCAAGACGTAACCGAGCGTCACCAGTTCGAACGGGAACACCGCATCGCCGACACGCTGCAAACGGCGCTGCTGCCGCGTTCGTTCGATGACATCGAGGGTGTCGAGGTCGCCGCCCGGTACGAGCCGGCCGAAGCGGGGTTCAACGCCGGTGGTGACTGGTACGACGTCGTCCCTATCACGCCGTCGACCGTCGCGCTCGTGATCGGCGACGTCGCGGGGCACGGGCTCGAGGCGGCGAGCCTCATGGGTCAGCTCAGGATGGCCGTGCGCGCGTACGCGCTCGAGGGGCATCCGCCCCACGTCGTCGCGGTTCGTGCGGAGGCGTTGCTCCGCGAGCTTGCCTCGGACCAGATGGTGACGATGCTCTACCTCGTCGTGGACCTCGACACTCTCGAGGGCCGACTCGTGAACGCAGGCCATCCGCCGCCGCTCGTCGTGAATGGCAACGCCGCCCAGTTTCTCGATGCTCCGCCGGGTCCCCCGATGGGGATCGGCGAGCACGCGCGGTTCGCCGAGACCAGCGTTCGCATCGAACCGGGGACGACGCTCATCCTGTACACGGACGGCCTGGTCGACCGGCGCGATCTCGCGCTCGACGACGGCCTCGCGCGGTTGCTCCGCGTCGCTGAGGCGCACGCCTTGCTCAACGCCGAAGAGCTCTGTGACCGGCTGCTTGCCGAGATGGTTCCGGGCGACGTGACCGACGACATCGCGCTGCTCGCCATCCGGCAGCTACCCGTCCCAGCCGAGGGCGTTCATCTCCGCATCGATGCAGAACCCCGGACGCTCTCGCGCGTCCGGCGTTCGCTCCACCGATGGCTCTCGGTCAACGGGGTACCGCGGCCGGTCTCCGAGGAGATAGTGCTTGCCTCGACCGAGGCGGTGACGAACTCGATCCGGCACGCGTATGGCCCCGGGAACGGGTGGGTGGAGATCCAGGCGCGTCTCGACGACGATCACGTCGATGTCGAGGTTCGCGACGGCGGGAAATGGCGCCCGCTCCGCGGCGGTGACGGGGGGCGGGGGCTGGGGATGATCCATGCGTGCATGCCCGAGGTAACGATCGAGCGAGGCGGGTCGGGGACGACCGTTCGCATGAGGCGTCCGGTGTCGACGGCGGACCGGTGACCGGGCCTGCCCGAATGACTTTGGAGGGCGACCGCGAGGTCCTGACCGCGCGGATCACCGGCGAGATCGACCTGTCGAACGCGTCCGAGCTCGAGGAGACCATCGTCGACGCGGTGCCGAACACGGCGCTCGGGATGGTCGTCGATCTGTCCGGCGTGGAGTATCTCGACAGCGCCGGCGTTCGAATGCTCGTGCACCTCGTGGAGCGCTTCCGGTGGCGGCAGCAGGTCATGCGGGCGGCGGCCCCCGACGGCTCCCGCGTCCGGGGTGTCCTGTCGATGGCCGGCGCGGACGGCGTCATCCCGGTCGACGCGACGGTGACCGAGGCCCGCGAGTGGATCGTCGCGTCGGCCGACGAGGCGGCGAAGCGCGAGGAACCGGGCGCATGAGCGTCGGCCCAAACGTCCCTCTCACCAGGTCATCTTGCTGCGTGCACGGGTAGACTTCCGCGGCCGGGCGGGGTAGCTCAGTGGCAGAGCAAGCGGCTCATAATCGCTGTGTCGCGGGTTCGAATCCCGCCCCCGCTACGAGCAACTGAGGCGGGCCCAGGGGAGCACGAGCACATGGCTAAGAAGAAGTTCGAGCGGAACAAGCCGCACGTGAACATCGGGACGATCGGTCACATCGACCACGGCAAGACCACCCTCACCGCCGCGATCACGAAGGTTCAGGCGTCGAAGGGCCTCGCCGATTTCACGCCGTTCGACCAGATCGATAAGGCGCCGGAAGAGCGCGAGCGCGGGATCACGATCGCCATCGCCCACGTCGAGTATCAGACCGACTCGCGCCACTACGCGCACGTCGATTGCCCCGGTCACGCCGACTACATCAAGAACATGATCACCGGCGCCGCTCAGATGGACGGGGCGATCCTGGTCGTCTCCGCTGCCGATGGGCCGATGCCCCAGACTCGGGAGCACGTCCTGCTCGCTCGTCAGGTTGGCGTTCCGTACATCGTCGTCGCGCTCAACAAGTGCGACATGGTCGACGACCCAGAGCTTCTCGACCTGGTCGAGCTGGAGGTCCGCGAGCTCCTGTCCTCCTACGAGTTCCCGGGGGACGAGGTGCCCGTGATCCACGTGAGCGCGCTCAAGGCGCTCGAGGGCGACGACACCTGGATCGGCAAGATCGACGAGCTCCTCGCAGCGTGCGACACCTATATCCCCGAGCCGACGCGCGACGTCGACAAGCCGTTCCTGATGTCGATCGAGGACGTCTTCTCCATCACCGGGCGCGGCACCGTCGTCACGGGTCGAGTCGAGCGCGGGATCCTCAAGAAGATGGAAGAAGTGGAGATCGTCGGTATCAAGGACACGCGCAAGACCACCGCCACCGACCTCGAGATGTTCCGCAAGCTCCTCGACGAGGTACAGGCCGGCGACAACGTCGGCGTTCTGCTGAGAGGCATCGACAAAGAAGAGGTCGAGCGAGGTCAGGTGCTCGCCAAGCCCGGAACGATCACGCCGCACACCGACTTCGCCGCGCAGGTCTACGTCCTGTCGAAGGACGAGGGCGGACGGCACACGCCGTTCTTCAACGGCTACCGTCCGCAGTTCTACTTCCGGACGACCGACGTGACCGGCACGGCGAACCTCCCGGAGGGCGTCGAGATGGTCATGCCCGGTGACAACGTCGAGATGACCGTGAACCTCATCGCGCCGATCGCCATGGAAGAGGGCCTCCGCTTCGCGATCCGCGAGGGCGGCCGAACCGTGGGGGCCGGCCGAGTGACCAAGATCACCGCTTAGGGATCACATGGCGAAAAAAGAAGGCAACCGCCCGACGATCACGCTCGCCTGCACCGAGTGCAAGCGGCGCAACTACGTGACGGTCAAGAACAGGGTGAACGACCGCGACCGGATCGAGCTTCGGAAGTACTGCCGGTGGGACCGCCGGCACACGGTTCACCGCGAGACACGCTGAGTCGCTGACCGGAAGGCGCCGCTCTCAGCTCGTTCGCTCGGCGCGTTCCGGAGGATCGGTCACGTTGACGGTGTCGACCTTGCCGAACCGGATCGCGAGCGCGAGCGCCTCAACCTTCGAGTGCACGGCGAGCTTCGTCAGCACGTTTTGCACGTGCGTCCGCAACGTGTTCGGCGTAACGCCGAGCAGCGTCGAGATCTCCTCTTGCGACTTGCCCTCGGCCATGAGCGAGAGGATCTCCGTCTCGCGCGGCGTGAGTCGGTCCAGTCGTCGAGCCGCGTCGTCATCGGTTTGACGGCGATGGCGGAGGCGTCGCATCGCGCCCTCGACCTCGGTCTCGTCGTGCAGGGGCTCCCCTCGGTGGGCTCGCCGAACCGATGTGGCGACGTTCACGATCGCCTCTGTCTTCTGCAGCATGCCGACGGCACCGGCCGCGACGGCGCGTGCGAGCAGATGCTCGTCCTCGTGGCCGGACAGGATCAACACGGCAGCGTTCGGGTCGGCCTCCTTGATACGGCGCGTCGCCTCGATGCCGTTCATGCCCGGCATCGCGACGTCCATCAGCACCACGTCGGGCTGGTGCTCGGACGCGGCGCGGATCGCCTGGGTCGCATCGGTGGCGACGTGGACGATGCGGAAGTCCTTCTCGCGCGCGAGCGCGAGCTCGAGCGCCTCGCCGAACGTCCGCTCGTCGTCGACGATGAGGACCGTGATCGCCTTCGAGCGCGGACCCGTCTTGCCCT
This sequence comes from uncultured bacterium, assembly GCA_937881155.1. Lineage (GTDB taxonomy): Bacteria > Actinomycetota > UBA4738 > UBA4738 > HRBIN12 > CALGFI01. The sequence continues at coordinate 5,348 of CALGFI010000056.1, forward strand.
CCACACCCTCTGGCCCGTGATTTCCGGGCCGGGAGGTGTTGCCTTCAGCGGTCATGGCTTCCATTCGTCGCGATCGTAGGTGGCATCATGCCGCGAGTCACGCAACGTCGCTCGGTTGTCGAGGCGCATGGCTGCGGCTACGTTCGCAGCATGATCGGAAGATGTGAATCGGCCGTGCGGGAGACAGCCGCGGGTGGGACCAGGGTGTCGGCCGTTCTCCCCAACGGCGTTCCACGCATGAGCGCTCCGACCGACGACGCGTCGTGGCGCTGAACGGCCGGCTCGTGGGCAAGACCTACCCACCAATCGCATTCCCGCTCGAAGCGGAGCGTGTGGCGCAGTTCGCCGCGGTCATCGGGCACGAAGGCGACGACGTGCCGCCGACGTTCGCCACGGCGCCCGAGCTCGCCGCGGGGCTCCGGAACGTGCTCGCGGACGACGAGCTCGGACTCGATCTATCCCGTGTGCTGCACGCTGATCAGGAGTACGAGTGGGGACGTCCGCTGACCATCGGCGAGACGATCACCGCAGAGACGACGATCGCCGACATCCGGACGAAAGGTGCCATGAGCTTCGTCACGCTGCGCACGGACCTGCGCGACGTGGCGCGCCGAACGGTCGTCGTCGCAACGAGCACGCTCCTCGTTCGGGGCGACGCGTGACCATCGCGACGGAACAGGTCCACGTGGGTGACGAGCTGCCCACTCTCGAGCGCGTCGTCACGCGGGAGGATGTGAAGGAGTACGCCGACGCGTCCGGCGATCAGAATCCTCTGCACCTCAACGACGCCGCCGCGAAGGCCGCCGGGTTCCCGGGCGTGATCGCGCACGGGATGTACACGATGTCTCACCTGGCGACATCAATCGTTCGATGGGCAGGCGACGTCTCGGCACTCACGAGGCTCCGCGTGCAGTTCCGCGCACCCGTGTTCGCCGGCGAGACGATCGTCGCGGGGGGCAAGGTCATCGACGTGCAGACCGATCGCCGGACGGCCACGCTCGACGTATGGGTGACTGTCGAACGCGACGGCAAGACGGAGTACCCGATCCGTCGGGGAGTCGCGGAGATCCGTCTGGCCTGAGCGTTACTCGAGCTCGATGCGCTCGGACGGCCGCTCCTCCTCCTCGACCCGTCCGAGGCCCGCCAGCGCGTGCATCGCATCGCCCATGCGGTCGATCACGACCTGGATCTCGCTGTCCTGCCGCCGCCCGATCGAGTCCGCCACCATGTCGATGCGCTTGCCGAGCGTCTCGTTCGAACGCTCGATCGTTTCCGCGAGCGACGCCAGGCGCTGCTCGACCAGCTCGATCACGTCGCCAGGCAGGTTCGCCTGGAGCTCCTTCAACGCGCGGAGCGTTTGCTTCGTCGCCGCCTGTCCGGCGGACACCTGCTCGGCGAGCGTGACGTTGTCGGACCGAACCAGCCGACCGAGTCCCTCGATCCTCCCAGCGAGCTTCGCGTCGAGTGCGCCCGCGGTTTCGTCGAGGCGTTCCTCGATCGATCGAACACGCTCCTCCGAGACCGGCGTCTGCTGCTCGAGCGCGCGCGTGAGATTTGCCGTCAAGCCCGCGTGCGCTTCTGCGATGCCTCGCGTGAGTTGTTCGACCAGGCGCGTCGTCCCCACCTCGATCTCGTCGGTGACGCGTGCGAGCCGGTCTTCGAGGATCGCCGCGACCTGCCCGTCATCAACCCGCGCGGTTCGCACGATCTCGCTCCGGAGCGCTTCGGCATCCGAACGCACCATGCGCGCCATCCCCATGATGTTGCGGGACATCGCCGTGTTGAGCTCGGACACGGCGTCCGTGATCGAACGGGTGTCGATCGCCATCCGCTCGTACACCAGCTGAACCTGTTCGTGGAGCGCGAGGTCCCGTTGCCCGTCGCGCTCGCTTTGGCGGCTGGTCGCCTCGCTGATCGCGGCCGTATCGATCGCCATCCGGTCGTACATCAGCTGCAGCTGCTCGCCGAGGAGCGCAGTCTGTGGCTCGACGATCTCGCGGACCCGATCCGCGATCGCGTCGTCTCGCGTCGTGAGCAGGTGGACCTGGGCTTCCATGCTGCCGGCCAGCTTCCCCATGGCTTCGACGCCGTGCTGCACGTACGTCTCCATCGCGCGGGAGATCCGCGTCGTCTCCGAGGTGATCAGCTGGCCGTGCTCGAGGATCCTGGACCGAACCGCCTCGATGACCTCCTGATCGCGTTCGGCGAGTTCATGCAGGGCCCCGGCGATCTGTCGCGTGATGTCGGCGAGCTGTGCTCGCAACGCCGCTACGTCCTTGACGGCAAGGGGCGCGCCGTGCTGGCGGCTGTTCTCGGCGATCAGGCTCCGGATCGCCTGGTCGCGCTCGCGATCGTGGACGGGGCGCGAGCGGGCCTGGTCCTTGTCGCCCTCGGTCGTCCTCCGAACCTCGTTGGCGACCTCGTGCATGAGCTTGCCGGCGGTGTGGCGGATCGCCGATAGACCTTCCTCCAACTGCTGCTGGATGGCGGCCTTGTACGACTCCATCATCTGTTCGATGCGCTCGGTCCCTTCTTGAGCGGTGGGCTCGGAACCGGGCTCGCCCGTTGGGCGAGAGGAGAGGACACGCCGCCGCTTCGCCCGTTCGGCGGGCGAGTACGGGTCATCGGGCTGATGCATCCGAGGCTCGCGATCCGGGGCCGTCGCGAAGCGTCCGCGCAAGTGTAGGAGAGGGCATGTCCAACATCACGCACCATCGGGCGAGTGCTTGGGGGAGGCATCCGGCGAGGAAACGTGCTTTGCCGGGCCTTTGAGGCACCCCTATACTGACGTTCCGGGCCTCGGAGGGGCGTAGCTCAACCTGGTAGAGCACCGGTCTCCAAAACCGGCGGTTGGGGGTTCAAGTCCCTCCGCCCCTGCAAGGAGCAAGCGATGAACAGGCAGATGAAGCGGGCGCAGCGTCGCCAAGGGACGAGCGTCGAGCGCGCTCAGGCCGCGGTGACGGCTCGACGTGCGCAGCAGCAGCAAAAGCGCGAGCGCACGAGCGTCCGTCAGTTCCTGAAGGAGGTTCGTCAGGAGCTGAAAAAGGTCATCTGGCCGACGCGACAGGAGCTCGTCACGTACACAGCCGTCGTGCTCGTCACGGTCGTCGTGATGACGTCGTACGTGTTCGGGCTCGACGTCCTGTTCTCGCGGTACGTGCTCGATGTCTTCGTCAACTGATCCGGTCGCGGATCCAGACGCATCCGATCCCGAACGAAGTGACCGTGAGGCAACCATGAACACGAACGCGAACGAAGCCAACGACGACGTGGAGTCACCGGCTGAGGACGAGGCGTCCCCAACTGCCGAGGCGGAGCAGGTCGCGGAAGCCGAGCCCGTCATGGACGCGGAGTCCGGCGATGAAGCCGAAGCCGGAGCCGGAGCAGAGGGCGAACCCATCGAGGAGGCCGCACCCATCGTCGGGTCATCGGCGGACCTCGGCGAGCCGTACACCGGGGCGAGCGAGACGTTCCAGGTCGGCGTCGACGTGACGGAATCGCAGGTTCCGCCCGAGACCGGCGTTGCGATCCTGCAGGACGCCACCGGCGAGGAACCGCTTCCGGCAACGAACGAGGCCATCGGCGCCGGGCCGACGGATCTCGTCGAGGTTCCCGTCGAGGAAGAGGAGCCCTCCGCGGGCCTATCGGGCGTCGAGGAAGCTGCCGCGCTCCCGACGACGCCTGCCGAGGTCTCCACCGACCGCACGGCAGAGGCCGCCGATGAGATGGAGACGAAGGTCCGCGATCCGTTCCGAGGTCCCGGCGACTGGTACGTCGTGCACACGTACGCCGGTTACGAGAACAAGGTGAAGACGAACCTCGAATCCCGAATCCATACGATGCAGATGGAAGACAAGATCTTCGACGTCCACATCCCCATGGAGGACGTCATGGAGATCAAGGGTGGTAAGAAGCAGGTCGTTCAGCGGAAGGTCTTCCCCGGATACCTGCTCGTGAAGATGGTGTACGACAACGACTCCTGGTACGTGGTGCGGAACACGCCAGGCGTGACGGGTTTCGTCGCCGCCGGGACGGGCAGCAAGCCCACACCGCTGTCCAAGCGCGAGGTGGAGAAGATCCTGGCCGTCAAGAAGGAAGAGGTGAAGCCGCAGTTCCGCCTGGGCTTCGAGGAGAACGACGTCGTGCGGATCATCTCGGGGCCGTTCGCCGACTTCAACGGGACGATCAGCGAGATCAACCTCGACCAGAGCAAGCTCAAGGTGCTGGTCAACATCTTCGACCGCGAGACACCGGTGGAGCTGTCGTTCGACCAGGTCGCGAAGGTCTAGCCGCCGCTGCGCGCGGCGGCCCGTTACTCTCTGTATCGAACTGTATCGAAGCCCAACCGACCCAACCGAACATCCGATTCGATCGCGGGAGGCCGAACCACGGCCGCTTGCACCGCAGGAGGTGAACGCCACAGATGGCGAAGAAGAAGGTTCTCGCCGTCGTCAAGCTTCAGATCCGCGCCGGTCAGGCCACCCCGGCCCCGCCCGTCGGGACCGCGCTCGGCCAGCACGGCGTCAACATCATGGAGTTCTGCCGGCAGTACAACGAGCAGACGCAGCAGTTCGCCGGCCAGGTGATCCCAGCCGAGCTCACGATCTACGAGGACCGTTCGTTCACGTTCATCATCAAGCAGCCGCCGGCGGCCGAGCTGATCAAGCAGGCCGTCGGACTGGAGAAGGGCTCCGGCGAGCCGAACCGCAACAAGGTCGGCAAGATCACGCAGGACCAGCTGCGCACGATCGCCCAGCGCAAGATGGCCGACCTGAACGCCAACGACGTCGACGCCGCGATGCAGATCCTCGCCGGAACGGCGCGCAGCATGGGCGTGGAGGTGGCGTCGTGACACGCGGCAACGGGAAGCGATACGCCAAGACCGCGGAGCTCGTCGATCGCGATCGCGAGTACACACCTAGCGAGGCGATCGCGGTGCTGAAGCAGTTCCCGGATGCGAAGTTCGACGAGACGGTCGAGGTCGCCTTCCGCCTCGGGGTCGACCCGCGGAAGGCGGATCAGCTCGTCCGCGGAACGGTGAACCTGCCGAACGGCTCGGGCAAGTCGGTTCGCGTCGCGGTTTTCGCCCAAGGGCCGAAGGCGACCGAGGCTCGCGAGGCCGGCGCCGACGTCGTCGGAGGCGAGGACCTCGTCGAGCAGGTGATGGGGGGCCAGATCGATTTCGACGCGGCGGTCGCCTCTCCCGACATGATGGCCACGGTCGGAAAGGCCGGACGCGTGCTCGGCCCTCGCGGTCTCATGCCCAACCCGAAGACCGGCACCGTCACGAACGACATCGCGAAAGCCGTTCAGGACATCAAGGGCGGCAAGGTCGAGTACCGAACCGACCGGACCGGCAACGTGCACATGATCATCGGGAAGAAGTCGTTCTCCGATCGACAGTTGTTGGAGAACTACGTCGCCGTCGTGGACGAGATCCTCCGAGGCAGGCCGTCGGCCGCGAAGGGCAAGTACGTGAAGAGCCTGACGCTCACGACGACGATGGGTCCCGGCATCGCTATCGACACGAACCGGCTGAAGGACACGGACGCCCCGCGGGCGGAGGCGCCGGCGTAGGTCGGCTAGCCCGCAGCACGAGAGCCCAGATTCCCCGGGTTCCCGGGAACGCTGGGCTACGCTCGCGAGCCGTGGAGGCTCGCCCACACGCCCGCGCATCCCGGTTCCGTCGTTCGAACGCGATGCACCGGCTGGGCCCGTGGGTTCTCGTCTCGCTCGCGGTGCTGTTCGGCCTCGTCGCGCTCCGCGCCGAGCTCTCACCGGCGCAGAACCTGAACGACGGTGCGGTCCACCGTTCGATGATCGCGTGGGCCGAGGATCGGTGGTCCGAAGGCCATCTCCCGCTCGACGGATGGTACCCACAGCTCGTGCTCGGCTCATCCCGGTTTCACCGCTACCAGAGCCTGCCGCACGTGTTGACGGGGCTACTCGCGATCGCCGTCGACTCGCACCGCGCGTACACGATCACGCTGTATCTCGGTCTCGCGCTGTGGCCGATCGCGGTGTTCGCCGGTGGACGACTCCTCGGTCTCGGGCGATGGCGTTCGGCCGCCGCTGCGCTCGTGTCACCGTTCATTGCGAGCGCACCGACGCTCGGGTACGAGTGGGGGAGCTACGCGTGGCGTGGGTACGGGACGTGGACGCAGCTGTGGGGGATGTGGCTGCTGCCATTCGCATGGGGATTCGGCTACCGCGCGGTGGCTCGGGGGCGTTCGTACGCAGTTGCGGCGCTCGTGGTCGCGATCACCGTCGCGGTCCACCTTCTCACGGGGTACCTCGCGCTGTTGTCGCTCGGGGTGCTCGTACTCGTTCGGCCGACGCAATTCGTGAAGCGGATCGCTCGCGCCGCCCTCGTCGGGATCGGTGCGTCCCTCATCGCGGCATGGGTCGTCGTGCCGTTACTCCTCGATCGGGCGACGACGATCCAGGACGAGTTCTCGCGGGGAAAGGTGTACTACGACTCGTTCGGCGCGCGGCAGATCCTGTCGTGGATGGGCACCGGCCAGCTGTTCGATCGTGACCGCATCCCAATCATCTCCCTGGCGGTGGCGGTCGGGCTCGGAGTAAGTCTGTGGCGATGGCGCCGCGACGAGCGCGTTCGCGTGGTCGTCGGGCTCACGCTGCTGTCGCTCCTGCTCTTCTTCGGGCGGACGACGTGGGGATCGGCGCTTGGGCTGCTACCGGGGTCGGGCGACCTGTTCCTGCGTCGCTACGTCTTCGGCGTCCACCTCGGGGGGCTGTATCTCGCGGGCATCGGTCTCGCATGGCTCGGCAGGGTCGTGACGTCTTCGTTGGGCCGTCGGGAGTGGACGTTTGGTTGGCGCTTCCTTCGCCCTGTGGCCCTCGTTTCGCTCGGCGTGCTGGTGCTCTCACCGGCGTGGGGTGAGCGCTGGAGCTGGGCCGCCGTCGGTGCCCGATGGATCCACGAGCAACAGGTCGCGGATCGGACCGAGGGCGCCGACGTCGCCGCGCTCGTCGCGATCGCTGAACGGCGGGGCCCGGGCCGAATCTACGGCGGTCTTCGTTCCAACTGGGGTGCGGCGTATCGGGTCGGCCAGGTGCCGGTGTACGCGGAACTGCTCAATCTTGACGTGCAAGAGGTCGGCTTCACCCGGCCGACGTGGTCGCTGTCGTCACCCCCGGAGTTCCGATTCCGCGACTCCGACCCGGCGCACTTCGACGTGTTCGACGTTCGGTACATGATCCAGCCGGCGACGCGTCCGCCTCCTGTGGACGCGGAGCTGGTTGCGGAGCGGGGCCGGCACGCCTTGTGGGAGATCGCCGTCGACGGAGCGGTCGAGGTCGTCGATGTCGGGCGGGCGATCGAAGCGGATCGAACGAACCTCGGCGAGAAGATCGCGCCATGGCTGAGCTCGGACCTACCGGACGCGGACGTCTACCCGGGCATCGCGTTCGCCGGGTTCGAGCCGGCCGCCACGACGGTCACGGGAGATGAGGCGCCTCAGACGGCTCCCGGCGTCGTGGTCGGTGCGTCGCTGCAGCTCGACGACGGGCTCGCGAGCGCAACTGTCGATATGTCGCGACCCGCTGCCGTGATCCTCAAGGCGTCGTTCGACAACCGTTGGCGGGTGACCGTGGACGGCGAGGAGGTCAAGCCGCAGATGTTCGCGCCGAGCCTCGTGGGTCGCTTCGTCCCGGCGGGTCTACACGACATCTCGTTCGAGTACGTCCCGTTCCCGCGCTACGACGCGTTGCTCGGGATCGGCGTGGCGACGTTCCTGGCATTGGTGTTCGTTTCGCGCCGGCTGGGGAGCAGAACTCATCCCGATGGTCGGATCTTGGGTTCGGACCCGGCGACGTAAGGCCCTCAAGAATGGGGGCGGTTGGCGAGGCCGGCCGCGCCGAGTATTTTTGGACGCGCCGCAGACAGCAGGGGCGCCGCATCATCCGGCCACGCCGGTACCTGCCGAGGCCATCGGACGTGCCGAACGACGCACGCCTCCGCTTTTCGTCTGCGGGGGCGTTTTTTCATGTCCCAGGGGAGCTACCAGCACATGCCAAGTGCAGAGAAGATCGCGAAGGTCGAGGCGCTCAAAGGCCGGATCGAATCCTCGGAGGCGCTTCTGCTCGCCGAGTACCGCGGCCTGACCGTCCACGACGCGACCGAGCTCCGCCGGTCCCTGCAGGACGAGGCGAGGTTCTCCGTGGTGAAGAACACGCTCATGCAGCGCGCGGCGGGCGAGGCCGGCATCGATCAGCTCGAAGCGCTGCTGAGCGGGCCGACCGCGGTCGCGTTCGTCCGGGGCGATGTCGTCGCGACCGCGAAGAAGATCGTCGACGCGGCAAAGCGTTTCCCAGCGCTCGTCATCAAGGGCGCATACATGGAGGGCCGTGTCCTCGACGCGGCCGAGGCGCAGGCACTCGCAACACTGGAGTCGCGCGAGGCGATGCTCTCGCGGATCGCGGGGCTCATGAAGGCCGAGATGTCGCGCGCCGCGTCGATGCTCCAACAGCTGCAGAGCCGGTTCGTCGGAGTCCTCGAGGCCTACCGCGACAAGCTTCCCGGGGAGGCCGTCGAGACGGAGGCGGCGGGTGCAACCGAGACGGACGAGCCACCTCACGCCGAAACGAGCCCGGGGGAGACAGAAGAGGCGCCCACCGGCGAGACAGCCGCGGAAGCGGACACCGCCGAACCGGCCTCACCAGAGGAGCCCGCGGAGGAACCAGAGGCGGCCAACGGATCACGAGAAACGGAAGCCACCCAACCCGACGAAGGCGCGACGACCGGCGACGAACCGGATCACGCTCCAGACGAATAGAGGAAGGAGAACCCGAATGGCGAAGATCAGCTCGGACGACCTGCTCGACCAGTTCAAGGACATGACGCTCCTCGAGCTGTCCGATTTCATCAAGAAGTTCGAGGAGACGTTCGACGTCAAGGCCGCTGCGGCCGCGCCCATGATGATGGCCGGCGCCGCTCCGGGCGCGCAGGCCGCCGAGGAGGTCGAGGAGCAGACGGAGTTCGACGTCGTCCTCACCGGAGCCGGCGACAAGAAGATCCAGGTCATCAAGGAGGTCCGCGCGCTCACCAGCCTCGGGTTGAAGGAAGCCAAGGATCTGGTGGACGGGGCGCCCAAGCCGGTGCTCGAACGGGTCAACAAGGAAGCCGCCGACAAGGCCAAGGAGCAGCTCGAGGGCGCCGGCGCGACGGTCGAGGTCAAGTAGGCCCGGCCTTCGAAGGTCGAGGGGCTGAGGGCCGCACGGTGCGGACCTCGGTTTGCGTGCACTGGGAGTGGCGCAGTAGGTTCCGGACGCAACCGGTGCCTAGGAGGGCAGGATATGAGTGACGAGCGGACGTTCGGCCAGCGCTTGCGCGAGAACAGGATCAAGTCCGGGTTCTCCCAGTCGGATCTCGAGGAGATCTCGGGGATCCCGAAGGCTCGGCTCTCGCGCTACGAGAACGGCCACGTGGCGCCGTCGATCCAGACACTCGAGCGACTCGCCCGCGCGCTGCAGGTGTCGGAGGCCTCACTCCTCGGTGACGATCGGGCGCGGATGGAGGAGTTCTTCGGCGTGCTGACCGAACGCGGCGTCCGGATCCAGACGAGCGAGCAAGCCACGGCGCTCGGCAACGCGGTCGCCGATATCGCCCGCGCGCTCGGCATGGTCGACGAGTCCGCAGTCGTTACAAGCGGCGGCGAACGTCGCATCGCGGCTCTCACGCCAACGGGCGACTGACCCAGCCAGCCGTCGGCTCCAGGCACTGAACGACGATCAGGGGTTGACCCCGATAGGCCAGGGGAGTAACCTCCCTCCCGATTTGGACCGGGTGCCCCGCCCGGGGGTTGACGCTGCCTGGGGCTTCTCGTAGACTGCTCTGTTGCCGTGCCGTCTCCCGCCTGCCCGGATTCCAGGCGCCGCCGCATTCACCCTGGGGGGGATAGTTCTTGCCTGACCAGCTGGTCCCTGTTCGCGATCGTGTCAGTTTCGCCAAGCTCGACGAGGTCCTTCCGCTTCCCGACCTCGTTGGCGTTCAGAGGGAGTCCTTCGATCAGCTCCTTGCCGAGGGTCTGAAGGAGGTCCTCGAGGAAGTCTCTCCGATCGAGGACTTCACGGAGCAGTTCCAGCTCCACTTCGGGAAGCACACCTTCAAGGAGCAGAAGTTCTCCGAGGAGGAGGCCAAGGACAAGGATCAAACGTTCTCCCGCCCCTTGTTCGTCGAGGCCATGTTCGTCAACAAGGCCACCGGCGAGATCAAGGAGCAGGAGGTCTTCATGGGCGACTTCCCCATGATGACCGAGCGGGGGACCTTCATCATCAACGGCACCGAGCGTGTCGTGGTGTCTCAGCTCGTCCGCTCGCCGGGCGTGTACTTCAGCCATGACATCGACAAGACAACCGACAAGGACGTCTTCGTCGCCAAGATCATCCCGTCGCGCGGGGCCTGGCTCGAGTTCGACGTCGACAAGAAGGACACCGTCGGCGTCCGCATCGACCGCAAGCGCCGCCAGAGCGTCACCATCTTGCTCAAGGCGCTCGGCTGGTCCACCGAGGAGATCCTCGAGCTGTTCGAGCACGCCCCCTCCATCCAGAACACCCTGGAGAAGGACCACTTCGAGACGCCCGAGGAGGCGCTCGAGGACATCTACCGCAAGCTCCGCCCGGGCGAGCCGCCCACGGCGGAGTCGGCGCGCACGCTTCTCGAGAACCTCTTCTTCAATCCCAAGCGGTACGACCTGGCGCGGGTGGGCCGGTACAAGGTCAACAAGAAGCTCGAGGCGGCCCAAGGCCGCCTCGCGACTCAGCTTCGAGCCCGTGCCAAGCAGCTGGACGAGCTGGCCAATCCCGACAAGAAGGGCTGGGATCAGCCGCGCTACCGAGTGTGGGGCGAGCTCCAGAAGGACGAGCAGGGTGAGGGCGGTCCCAAGTACAAGAGCATCCTCACCTACGAGGACATGCTGCGGACCGTCCGCTACCTGGTGAAGCTCCACGCGGGCGAAGACGGGTACGAGCCCGACGACATCGACCACTTCGGCAACCGGCGGCTGCGCTCGGTCGGCGAGCTGATCCAGAACCAGATCCGGATCGGCCTGTCCCGGATGGAGCGCGTCGTCCGCGAGCGGATGACCACTCAGGACGTCGAGGCGATCACCCCGCAGACGCTGATCAACATTCGCCCCGTCGTCGCCTCGATCAAGGAGTTCTTCGGGACCTCGCAGCTGTCGCAGTTCCTGGACCAGACCAACCCGCTGGCCAGCCTGACCCACAAGCGGCGCCTGTCGGCGCTCGGACCGGGAGGGCTCTCGCGCGAGCGCGCCGGCTTCGAGGTTCGCGACGTCCACGCCAGCCACTACGGCCGGATGTGCCCGATCGAGACCCCGGAGGGCCCGAACATCGGCCTGATCGGCTCGCTGT
>CALGFI010000057.1 GCA_937881155.1 uncultured bacterium
CCGCCGTTCGAGCAGGTGAAAAACGGTGAGGAGGTCGGCTTCGACGTCGACATGACCGATGAGATCGCCTCTCGTCTGGGCCTGACGGTCGAGTGGATCCGCGCCGATTTCGACACGATCTTCACAGCTGTCGCCGGCGGGCAATTCGACATGGTGGCCGCGGCCTCGACGATCACCGAGGAACGGGAGCAGACCGTCGACTTCTCCGACTCGTACTTCAACTCGCGACAGGCCCTGGTCATCAACACGAACGAGACGCCGGACATCGCCTCGACGGATGACCTTCAGGAGGGTGACGTCGTCGGCGTCCAGCGCGGTACGACCGGAGCCGCGTGGGCGCGGGACAACCTGGAGTCGAACGGCATCGAGCTCCAGACGTTCACGTCCGCGACCGACGGACTCCGAGCGCTCGAGGGCGGTGGCATGACGGCGTTTATCGCGGACGAGCCCTTCGTCGCCGAGGCCATCGCAGACCTGCCGAGCCTGGAGGTCGTGGAGGGGATCGATACGGACGAGAAGTACGGGTTCGCATTCTCACCGGAGAACCCCGAACTGCGCGACGCGGTGAACGTCGTCCTGGCGGAGATGATCGCGGACGGTACCTACCGGACGTTCTACGAGAAGTGGTTCCCCGGCGCGCCGCTGCCGCCGGAGTTCGAGCCGACGGCGTAACAAGCGCTCCGACGGAAAGGCCCGCCCGCGTGATCGCGGTGCGGGCCTTCCGCGTTCCAGCCACGCCAACTCGAGGAGGGCAGGCATCCGATGGCCGAGGTGACGCTCGACACGCGACCCCTCGTTCGCGAGGCACCACCCGATACTCGCGGACCGAGCTCTCCACAGTCGTTGACGGCGCTGTGGCTGGGGATCGGTTCGATCGCCGCCGTCTTGGGTGGCACGATCGCCCTGATCCTGAACTACGAGCTGTCCCCGCGGGTGCTCACGCCATCGTGCATCGACCTGCAGCTCACACGCGAGATCAGAGGCGCGCTCGGCGTATGCAACTTCGTCGAGGCTCTGCGTTCGAGCGCCGAGACGGCCGTGCTCCTGATCGGGATCGCGCTCGGGGTCGTGGCGATGACATTCGGCTGGAGCATCCGCGGCCGGATGGACACGCTCCGCCGGAGGGAGCAGGCCATCACCGGCGCGATCCTGGGTCTTCAGGGCGTGTTCATCGCTCTCGTCATCCTGGCGTTCCGGGAGGGCCGTCCCGATCTGTTCGCGAAGAACTTCCTGAACTTCGCCGTGATCGGGCCGTACTTCCCGGGTCCGTTCTTCAGCGCCATCAAGAACACGATCGTCCTCGCGTTCGTCGGCGAGGCCGGTGGCATCGTCATCGGCATGGTGCTCGCCGTCCTCTCCTTGTCGACACGAAGCGCTGCACGGGCGCCGGCTCGGGCATACATCAACCTCTTCCGAGGAACGCCGCTGATCTGGCAGCTCGCCACGGGCTACTTCGTGCTGCTGCTCGGATTCGATATCCGTCCGTCGACCTTCCTCGTGGCGATGGGGATCTTTGCGCTGAACACAGGGGCATACGCGGCCGAGGTCTTCCGGGCGGGCATCCAGTCGATCGAGCGTGGACAGATCGAGGCGGCGCGTTCGCTCGGGATGACGTATCTCCAGGCGATGCGCTTCGCGATCGTGCCACAGGCGATCCGGCGCGTCATCCCCCCGCTGATGAACGAGTTCGTCATCCTGATCAAGGACACGGCGCTCGTCGTGGTGCTCGGGTTGACGACGAGCCAGCAGGAGCTGTTCGCATGGGCCCGCGCCGGGCAGTCGGACACGTTCAACGCCACGTTCTTCACGGCTGCCGCCCTCGGCTACCTGGTCGTCACGTTGCCGCTCATCCGGCTGGTCAACGCGGTTGAACGCAGGCTCCGCAGCGGCCTCGTCGGAATCGCGGGAGCGACCCCATGAGCGAGATCCGCAGCGCGCCGATGCCGCCTCCCGACGAGGAACCCCTGATCCGCATGGACGGCGTGCACAAATGGTTCGGCGACAACCACGTCCTTCGCGGCATCGACGTGTCGCTCGAGCCCGGTGAGGTGGAGGTAATCGTCGGACCGTCAGGAGGCGGGAAATCAACGCTATTGCGGTGCGCGAACCTCCTCGAGCGCCCCACGCTCGGCAAGGTCTGGTTCATGAATGAGGACATCACCGACATCCGGTGTGACCTGGACGCCGTCAGAACGAAGATGGGCATGGTGTTCCAGCAGTTCAACCTGTTCCCGCACATGACGGCGCTCAGCAACATCACTGTCGCGCTCGAGAAGGTGCTGAGGCTCAACGACGCGGAGGCCAGGGACCGGGCGATGGAGCAGCTGCAGCACGTCGGACTGGAGCACAAGGCGGACTCCTATCCCGGCCAGCTCTCGGGCGGTCAGCAACAGCGCGTAGCGATCGCCCGGGCCTTGGCCATGACGCCTCGCTTGATGTTGTTCGACGAGGTGACTTCGGCGCTCGACCCGGAGCTCGTCGGGGAGGTCCTCGGCGTGATGAGGCAACTCGCCGAGGAGGGCATGACGATGATGGTCGTGACGCACGAGATGGGGTTCGCGCGCGAGGTGGGCACGTGGATGGTCTTCGTCGACGGGGGAGTGATCGCCGAGCGCGGCCGGCCGAAGGAGATGTTCGCGAACCCACAGACGGACCGTCTTCGGCAGTTCCTCAGCAAGGTGCTCTAGGCCCGCCCCGTGGCGGTTCCGAGACGGACGCTGCTCCTCGCCGCGGCCACGTTGGTCGTCACGGGCGTCGCGGCTGTCGTTGCGTTCGCCCTGGGGTCAGGCGCGGGCCAGCCCGAACGTCCGTCCGCGAACCCGGAGGGCCCGTACGTCGTGAGCGCCATCGACTACCACTTCCACGACGCTCATCCGACGTTCCCGATCGGCCCCGATCGCGACCTCGTGGTGAGGAACGTCGGGCGAAACGTTCACAACGTGACCATCCCGGCCCTCGGCTACTCGCAAGACGTCAGGCCGGGCCACGAGCTGACGATCGCCGACGTGGCCGAGCAATTGGGAGCTGCCGGCCGCTACCCGTTCTTCTGTCGGTTCCACCGGGACCGCGGGATGAAAGGTTCGATCGTCATCGCGAACGCCTGACGTCGCGGGGCACTCACGCGACGTTGGGTTGCTGAGATGAGTGACGGGCCGAGGAACCTTTGGAGTGGCTCACGCCTTCCCCATACGCGAGCGTTCTCTACTCGGTTCCTCGACCCGTCAAAAGTTGGCCCCAAGCGACCCGGACGCCGGTTGGCGGTTCACCTCCGTATCAACCGGCCGCCTCAGGGCTCGCACCCATTCGGTCGGTATCGGCTTAGCGGAGGCGCTTCCGTCCTTCCGTCCCTGCGGCCGCTCGGGACCGGCGCGAACAGTAACGACGGGCCATCAGCGTGTCAACGCGATGGAAATGGCTGCGCCGCAACTGTGAAGGCTCGACTGCGCAGGTAGCGCGCGCCGTCGTACGAACGGAGAAAGAGTGACAAACAGGACGCGATCTTGTTACGCCGTCGTCACCTGTTGGCCGCATCCATCACCACACGCCGTGATGGAAGCGGCTGCGTCGGCCGCAGATACAGCGTTCCGACGAGGACGAGATACGCGGCCCATGCCACGACCTCCAACACTCCGGGATCGGCGTTGTAGCCGACGAGTCCGCGGAGAACCGCTCCGATCCCTTCGTCGTCGGGCAGCGTCGCGGAAAGATCGAACGCGGGCGACTCGAGGAAGGGCAACCAGCCCGCCTCTTGCAACTCGTGGACGGAGTAGGCGAACAGGCCGGCGGCGACGACGACGAGGATCACCCCGGTCACCTTGAAGAACGTTCGAAGGTTCATGCGGATGCCGCCCCGGTACAGCAGCACACCCAGAACGACGGCGAGCCCGAGTCCGAGCATCGCGCCGAGGAGTTGCGCCGCCACGCCGCCGCCCTCGACGGCCGTCCCCTCGGCCGCCGCGAACAAGAACAGCGCCGTCTCGACGCCCTCGCGAAGGACGGCGAAGAACGCGATCGCGGCCAGGGCGAGACCCCCGGCGGTGAGCGCCGTATCCACCTTGTGCTGGAGCTCCGACTTGATACGCGCCCCCTGACGGCGCATCCAGAAGATCATCCAGGTGAGGACCCCGACGGCCGTGAGCGTCACCAGGCCCTCGAAGATCTCCTCGGCCGTGCCCTCGAACTCCGCCCCGACGGAGAAGATGATCGTGCCGAGGATCGTCGAAAGCGCTACGGCCAGACCCGTTCCCCACCACACGAGGTGCGACCGGTCGGAGCGGCCGAGCTGCTTCAGGTAGGCGAGGACGATGGACACGATCAGCGCGGCCTCGATGC
>CALGFI010000058.1 GCA_937881155.1 uncultured bacterium
AGTCGAGCTCCTCGCCGCTCTCCTCCGCCCAAGCCAGGATTCGCTCGACGACGAGACCTTTCGCGACGAGACGATCCACTGGGCCGTACGCCACCGTCACGCCGTCGTTCAAGCGAACCTCGAGCGATCCGTCGTCCCCGTATTCGACCGATTCGACCGCCGATCGGACGGCCACCGGCATCGCGGCGAGCGCCGCGGCGGCCACGTCTCGACCCGCGGACTCGATCAACGGCAGCCCCGCGTCGTCGTTGGCGCGCCCCAGGGAGGTTCCATCGGCCGCGATGAACAGCTCGCCGAACCGGTTGGTCGCTACGGCCACGGGGGTGCGTTCGACGATCGAGATGCGGACCGTCGACGGGAGCGCCACGGAAACGTACGCCTCGGAGATCCACGGGTGCCGCTCGAGCCGCCGCTCGACTGCGAGCTCGTCCATCCAGAGCGCGTTGGTCGATCCGTCGATGTGCGCTCTCGCGATGACACGTGCGGTGGTCAAGCGCGACGCGCCCGTGACGTCGATCGTGCGGACGGCGAGCAACGACGATCGGGAGACGACCACGGCGGCGAGGACGAGGGCCGAGATGACCACGACGACGAGCCCGAGTCGGACGCGCCACGACGTCAAGGACTTAGCGGATAGCGAGATCGAGATCGCCAACGAGATGTACCTCCGGTTCGAGCAGCACACCCGAATGCGCCAGGACGCGCTCACGGACGGCTTGGATCAGCTCCAGGACGTCCGTCGCGGTCGCTCCGGTGCCCGCGACGATGAAGTTCGCGTGCTTTGCGGACACCAACGCGCCACCGACCGACACCTCTTTCCCGCCGGACTCCTCGATCAGGCGCGCGGCGCTGTCGGCCGGCGGGTTCTTGAAGACGCTGCCGCAGTTCGGCTCGGCGAGCGGCTGCGTTCGGCGGCGCCACTCACGAGCTTCGTCCATCCTCGCGCGGATCGTCACCCGGTCGGCCGCGACGAGCGACATGCGGGCGCCGACGACGACGGCATCTCGGGGGAGCTCCGAGCCTCGGTACGACAGGGCCACCTCGGTGGCTTCGATCCGCCGCGGTGCGCCGGGGAGAAGCTCGAAGACGTCGATGCTCTCGAGTACGTGCGCCATCTCGCGTCCGTGCGCACCCGCGTTCATGCGGACGGCGCCACCGACGCTCGCGGGGATGGCCACCCCGAACTCAAGCCCCCCCAGACCATGGGTGAACGCGACGCCCGCAAGCGCTGGGAGCGGCATCGCGCCTCCGGCGGTCAGGCGTTCGCCGTCGCGCGCGGCCCATCGGTACGCGCGACCCAGTCGCAGGACGAGCCCGTGGAATCCGTCGTCGGACACGAGCACGTTCGATCCCTTGCCCAGGACGACGAACGGGATGGCTGTCTCGCGGATCGCCTTGCCCGCCGCATTGAGGTCGTCGGCGCTCTCTGGCTCGAGGTACAGAGCGGCCGGCCCGCCGATGCGAAAGCTGGTGAGCGGGGCGAGCGGGAACTCCGAGCGAAGCCGCTCGCCGCAGTCCGCGCGAAGGATCGCCTCGGCGTGGGCGATCGAGTCGTCGTTCACGTTCCGTCCCCGGCCGAGATCCCCGCGAGCGCGGCATCGCCGAGCATCCACACGTCGCCGCACCCCATGGTGATGACCAGATCGCCGGGACGAACCTCCCGATGGAGGAACTCGACGACCTCGCCGCGGTGCGGTAGGTACACCACGCGTTTGCCCGGTGCGCTCGCGGAGATGCCCTTCACGACCAGCTTTCCGGTTACGCCGGGGATCGGGTCTTGCTCCGCGCCGAACACGTCGGTCACGACGACGACGTCGGCTTCGACGAGGCTGCTGCCGAGCTCGGGCCAGAGCGCGAGCGTCCGCGAGTAGCGGTGCGGTTGGAACACCGCGATCAACCGGTCGGGTCGTGTCCGCCGTGCGACGTCCAACGTTACCGCGAGCTCGGCCGGCACGTGACCGTAGTCGTCGTAGAACGCAGCGCCACGCGCCTCGCCGCGACGCTCGAACCGACGATGCACGCCTGTGTACGCGCCGAGCGCTTCGACCGCGACCGAGGGCGCCACCCCGAGCAGGTGCGCCGTTGCAACAGCCGCCGCCGCGTTCAGGACGTTGTGGGCGCCATCGACCGCGAGCACCAACACGTGCCGCGACCCGTCGACGAAGACGTCGGCTCGAGCGCCGCCGGGCCCGACGGCGACGATCTCGACGCGCACGTTCGCACGGTTCGACGTTCCGTACGTCGTCGATGGAACGTTCGCTGCAGCAACGGATCTCATCGCCGGCGCGTCGTCGGCGCAAACGACGACGTGCTCGCATCTCGAGGCGAACGACG
>CALGFI010000059.1 GCA_937881155.1 uncultured bacterium
CTCGACGTGGACGGCTGGCATCCGCGTTTCGCGGAGCATCGTGATGGCGAGCGGTCTGACCCCGCCGTCCGGAAGGCCGAGCTCGTTCAGCGACGAACGCAGCGAGTCGGCGAGGTGCATACCCATGGGGGAGTGCGTGCTCGGCGTTCCGAAGTAGCAGCAGACGAAGCCACGGGGGACGAGGTCGCCGCCGCCGAGATGGATCGAAATGCACGCCGTCGCGTCGGCGGCGTTCGCGCGGCGAGCCCGGTCGTGGACGTCCGGGTTATCGGTCGCCGTTCGCAGGAGGAGCGGCCGTGCGCCACGCCGAGCGAGGTCGTCGACGAGTGCCATCGCCACGGCTGTGGCGACGTCGGCCTCGACGAGCCCGCCGGCCTCCAGGCCCGGATCGGTCGACCCGTGACCGGGGTCGACGGCGATGATCGATCCGACCAGCGATGCGCCCATGCGGCTCACCGTCTCGGCCTCGCGAACCACCGCTCTGCTCGGTCCGTGGAGCGTCGGTCGCATTCCCTCGAGCGAGCGAACCGTGGCCAGACCGACGATCCCGTCCGCCTTCGCCGCGACGTTCCGCTGGAACTCTCGAACGGCACGCGCCGTCTTCGAACCGAAGATGCCGTCCTGCTTTCCGGCGTCGAAGCCCAACGCGTTCAGCATGCGTTGGAGCTCGCGAACGTCGTCGCCTCGGAACGCGGGGGAACGCAGGTACAGCGTTCGGTCGCCGATGCGGTAGCCCACCTCGACGAGCTCGCCCCACGTGTCGGAACCGACCACGCCGTCCGGAGGCAATCCGCGACGCCGCTGGAACTCGCGCACAGCGGCCTCGGTCGACGGACCGAACGTTCCGACGAGCTCGTCCGGGTGGATGCGGATCCCCGTGCCCAGCAACCGGTGCTGGACGTCGCGGACCTCCTCACCGCGCTGTCCCTGTCGGATCAGCTCCATCCGAGAAGTCTCCGGGTAGTCGAACGCCGGAGGCAATACTGCAAGCGTCGCAATCCACGCGCCGCGCTAGGCGGCGATGTGCGGGTCGAGCTCGCGTAACAGGGCGTCCTTGCCCCGAGCGCCGACCAGGCGCGCGGCCTCCGCTCCGTCCTTGAACAGCATCAGCGTCGGGATGCTCATGATCCCGAACCGCCGGGTGACCTCAGGGTTCTCGTCGATGTTGAGCTTGACCACCTGGAGCGCGTCGCCCTTGTCACGACCGATCTCCTCGACGACCGGCGAGACCATGTGGCACGGCACGCACCACTCGGCCCAGAAGTCCACCAGCACCGGCGCGTCGGACTTCAGCACGCGCTCGTCGAAGTCCTGATCCGTCACGTCACCCATCAGCCCCACGGTTCATTTCCTTTCGTCGTTGGTTGCTGCTCTCGGTGCCAACGTTGTCAACCAAGCGGCACAGTCGTGGCGCCGTCCGAATGCGCTTCCATCTGGAGAAGGCGCTCGGCGTCCATCGCGGCCTTGCATCCCTGACCCGCCGCCGTCACCGCCTGACGATAGTGGCGATCGGTGACATCGCCGGCGGCGAACACACCGGGCACGCTCGTCGCGGCCGTCGGTTCCTGCACGACGATGTATCCACCGTCGGTGAGCTCGAGCTGTCCCTCGAACAGCGACGTGTTCGGCGTATGTCCGATCGCCATGAACACGCCGTCAGTGGCGAAGTCGTTCACGGTTCCGTCGTTCACGTTCCTGAGCTTGACGCCGTTCACGGCACCGTTGCCGGTGATCTCGTCCACGACGGTGTTCCATACGACGTCGATCTTGGGGTTCGCGAGCGCTCGTTCCTGCATGATCTTCGATGCGCGGAACTCGTCGCGGCGGTGCACGATCGTCACCTTGCTCGCGAACTTCGTCAGGAACGAGGCCTCCTCCATCGCGGTGTCGCCGCCGCCGACCACGACGAGCTCGCGGGCGCGGAAGAAGAACCCGTCGCACGTCGCACAGGCGGAGACGCCCCGCCCCCGGAGCCGCTCCTCGCCCGGGACGCCGAGCCACTTGGCGCTCGCGCCCGTCGAGATGATGAGGGTGCGGGCGCGCCACTCGTGGTCGCCCGCCCAGATGCCGAACGGTCGTTCCGAGAGATCCACCCGGGTCGCCGACTGGGCGACGATCTCGGCGTCGAACCGAGCGGCCTGCTTCTCCATCGCCTCCATGAGCTCGGGGCCCATGATTCCGTCGGGGAAGCCGGGGTAGTTCTCGACGTCGGTCGTCAGCATCAACTGCCCGCCCGACTCGAGGCCCTTCAGGACGAGGGGCCGCAGGTTGGCCCGCGCCGCGTACAGGGCGGCGGTGAACCCCGCCGGGCCAGAACCCAGCACGACCACGTCACGCGTCTCGGTCATCACCACGCCTCTCCAACGAAGATAACCGGAGACTATTCCGGCGTAACCATGGTCTCGCCAGGCCGTCGCACCTTCCCGATCGCCGTTCGGGGAAGGTCGGTGACGATCTCGAGCTCGCGAGGCGCTTTGTATCGGCCGAGCCGCTCGGTTGCAAGCGTCCGGAGCTCCTCCAGCGTCGGCGCGTCCGCCGGATCCCGCGGCACGACCAACGCCACGACCCGCTCGCCCCACTCGACATCGCGACGGCCGACGACCGAAACGTCCGCCACCTTTGGGTGCAACGCGACGATGGATTCGACCTCGCGCGGCCACACCGTCTCGCCCCCCGTCGTGATCGCGTCGTCGATCCGGCCCACGACGTCGAGCTTTCCCTCCCCGTCGAAC
>CALGFI010000060.1 GCA_937881155.1 uncultured bacterium
TCGCGGGCGTGCTCGCGCTCTACTTCCTCGTCCTCACCATCCCGCGGCTATACGGTGTCGACATCTGGCCGGCTCTGGGGGTCCCTTCCGGTCCGTCGCTCTTCTTCGACACGCGGAACCTGACGGCCGCGCTCGAGTGTCGCCGCCTCGGGTTCGACCCGCTGGTCGAGAATCCGTGCGACCCGTCGGGTCGGCCCCTGAACTACCCTCGCGTGTGGCTCGTCCTGCGGTTCCTGGGGCTGAACCAGTCGCATACCGTCGCCCTGGCGCTCGTGTTCATCGCGCTGTTCTTCGTCGCGGTGTTCTTGCTGATGGGCAGGATCACATTGGGGCGCGGCGCGCTGCTCGCCGTCGCGCTGTGCTCTCCGTCGGTCATGTTCGCGATCGAGCGCGCGAACCTCGACATCGTCGTGTTCACCATGATGGTCGGGGCGCTGCTGCTGTGGCGCATTGATCGCCCGTGGACGCAGGCGATCAGCCCCGTCATCGTCCTGATGGGGGCGACCGCCAAGGTCTATCCCGTCTTCGGGCTGCCCGCGTACGCGTTCCTCCGCCAACGCCTCCCAGCCATGGTCGCGAGCGTATGCGTCGCCGCGTTCGCGATCTACGCGGTAGTCACCTTGGGCGACATTCAGCAGGTGGCTCGCGTAGCGCCGCAGGGACAGCACAACGCGTTCGGCGCGCGGATCCTTCCCGTCGCGATCTACCACCTCGTCGTTCCGGATCGATGGGAGGGAGGACTCGTCTCCAAGCAGGTGCTGGTTATCGTGCCCGCGCTCGCGATCGGAGCGGTGATCTGGTTCCTCGGTCGGCGTCGGCTGAAGCTCGAGGACGAGGAGGCGGACACCGCGACCCGACTGGCGTTCTTCATCGGCGCCCTCATCTTCCTGGGAACGTTCGCGGTCGGAAACAACTTCGACTACCGACTCGTCTTCACGCTGCTCACGCTGCCGCAGCTCTTCCAGTGGGCTACAGAGGAACGAGGCGCCCCCAGGGGCCGGCTGGCCGCCGTTTCGATCGTGGCCTTGCTGGTGCTCCTGTGGATCGGAGCCCTCTCGGAGCCACTCAGGCTGGGCGACGAGGTGGTGACGTGGGTGGTCGTGGGATTGATGATCGCCCTTCTCGGCGCGTCGGTCCCGCGCCTGCGGGCGGTCTGGAGCGCCGTCCGCCGGCCGGCGACCACAGCCGTATGACCGTTGTACGCAGGGCAAAACGCTCCGTATCCTCGCGTCACTGATGGACACGCCAGACACGCGAGCCGACCTGGGCATCCCGATGGAGGACGACTCGGGTGCGATCGGCGGCGCGTCGACGGTCCGCCCGCTGGGCGTCCCCCGGAAGATCGGTCCCATCCGAGCCATCGTCACGACGGCGCGTCCGCGTCAGTGGGCGAAGAACGTCCTCGTGTTCGGTGCGCCAGCTACCGGTGGGGTTCTCCTCGAGCCTGACCCGCTCCGGGCGACCGTCGCCGCCTTCGTGGCGTTCTGCCTCGTGGCGAGCGGCGTGTACTTCCTGAACGACGTGGTTGACGTCCCGTCGGATCTCCAGCACCCGACGAAGCGCTTTCGGCCCGTCGCAGCCGGTGCGATCTCCCGCGGGCTCGCCGTCGCGATCGGCGCCGCCCTGGTCGCCGCTGGGATGGCGGTCGGCCTGCTGGGCGCCGGGGCGGCGCTCGTCGGCGTCCTCGCCGGCTACGTAGCGCTGTTCTTCGCGTACACGTTCGTCCTTCGGAACATTGCGCTGCTCGATCTGGCCGGGGTGGCGGGAGGGTTCCTGCTGCGCGCGGTGGCCGGGGGCGTTGCGGCCGATGTGCCGCTGTCGATGTGGTTCCTCATGGTCGCGGGGTTCGGTTCGCTCTTCCTCGCCGCAGGCAAGCGCCACGCCGAGTTCGTGCAGCTCGGTGCGGATCGAGGGCGACACCGCCGCAGCCTCGACGAGTACTCGGAGGTGTATCTCCGCTACATCCAGTACAGCGCCTCGACCGTCACGATGGCGGCGTACTCGCTGTGGGCCTTCGAGGGCGCGGCCGGCGGCACGTTGTGGTCCAGCCTGTCGATCATCCCGTTCGTCCTGGGGATCTTTCGGTACGCGTTCCTGCTCGACAAGGGTCGCGGCGACGCGCCAGAGGACGTCGTCCTGACGGATCCGTCGCTCCTCGTGCTGGGAGCGTCGTGGGTGCTGCTCGTCGTGATCGGCGTCTACGGGTCCTGAGCCACCTCGGATCGTTCAGCGCGTCAACCGACCGTACACGCGCGCCGTGAGCGATCTGATCCGCCGTGGAACGCGTACTCGCAGTCTCGCCAAGGCATTCGATCGCGCGGCACGTACGGCGAATGGTGTCCGCTGCTCCGGCAATCTGGCCCACTGCTCTTCGTTCAGCGCTGGCACGGACAGGATGCGTTCGCGCGCGAGCGTGAATGCGGCGACCGTGACCCTTACGGAGCGTTCGCTCACGTGCGGCGGGAGGTGGCACTCATGGACGGATGAATAGCCGGCATCTGCGAGCGCGTTCCACAGCGATGACGTGGTCAGGTGGAAGCTACGAGGGTTGCCGATCGACGACCAGAGCGCGTCACGAGAATGCGGGTCCGTTTCGGCAGGCGGCTCGTCCGCGAAGACTCCCCAGTACCGTCTGCCTGAATGGTCATACGGATCCAGCGCATGCAACGCGATACGGGTCTCGATGAGCACCACACGCCGACAGACCTCGTGCATGCGAGACAGCAACGCGAAGACGTCGGGCGCGTCGAGGTGATACAGCAGTCCCAGGCACAACACCACGTCGAATTGGCCGTGCCGCTCGAGCCGCAGATCTCGCACGTCTTCGACCAGCAGTTCGAGGTCGTCGAGCTCGAGCGCATCCTTCGCCAGCCGCAGCTTCTCGAAGTTGGCTCGTCGGCCCTCGATCGCAACGACGCTCGCACCCCGGCGAGCGAACTCGACGGCGAAGAGACCTTCGAGCGCTCCCAGATCGAGGACCCGGAGTCGGTCGATCGGACCCGCGAGATCCGTCACCATCTGGACGATGCGGCGCAGACGCGCCTCGTTCCCGCCGGTGACACCGGGACGGATCGTGTACAGGTCGTCGCGTAGCTGAAGGTTGTGTGAGGTCCAAGGCCCGTACGAGCGCTCGAGCTCGAGCTTCCTCGCCTCGATCTCAGATCTGTCCAATCGCATGAATCCAGGGCGTCGGGAAACGCCGATGCTACGTTCGCTCGGACGGATCCGTCGAGCGACGTCGGCGGTCTGTGCCCGTCGCGTAACACCGATCGATCAGCAGACGGAACGTCTCCGCGCCCTCTCGTCCAACGAACCATCGTCGCCCTCGCCTGCCGGACGTACGAACCCGCGGCCAGCTTTGCGAGCCGGTGCAGCGCGGGACCGGCGCGCTGAGCCCACGGGCCGCTGGAGATGCCGTATCGCGTCCGGACCTCAGCCGTCTCCCTCCTGACGTGCTTGGTCCTCGTCGACGCCTGGTCCGCGTGCAGGCGGAACGCTCCCACCGGATACGCGACGTGGCGGAACGACGCTCCACGAGACGCCAGCGCCAGGTAGGCGTCCCAGTCCATCACCTGGATGAGCGATGGATCCCAAGGGGCGTTCAACAGGCTCGATCTCCGGATCAGGACCGAGACGCTGGCCAGGAACGGTCCATAGAGGCGGAGGATCGTTCGGCTGAACCGGTGTTGCGGGCGGAGGGCGATGAGCCGCCCTTCACCATCGACGGTGACGCAGTCGCCGAAGACGACGTCGGCGGCGTGCTCCTCGCCGGCGTCGAACAGCATCCGAAGTCCATCGGGCAGGTAGAACTCGTCCGCGTTCAGCCAGGCGATCCAGTCGCCGCTCGCGCGGCCGAGCGCCCGGTTCAGCGCATCAGACTGCCCGCTGTCGGGCTCAGATGTCCAGTCGACCGCATCGCCATACGACCGAAGGATGTCGAGCGTGCCGTCATCCGAGCCGGCATCCTGCACGACGTGCTGGACCGTCACGCCGACTTGCTGCTTCGCCGACTCGATGGCGTCCGCGATGAACCGGCCGTATCCGCGGGATGGGGTGAGCACGCTGATCGAGCTCATCCCGAGCCGTTCGCTGCCTGGAGCGCACACGTCATGGTCATCCGAGCGACCGGACTGTAGCCGCGCTCCGGCCGCGCCGGAGCGGCTCAAGTCCGAGACCGGAGCTTCCGACCATTGAACCGCGGGGTCCCGCGCCAGAGCGACAGCCCATCGGGCTACAGAGCATGCCGAATACACTGCGCGAACGATGAAGCTTCCAACATCCCCCCGGATCCTCGCCTTCGCCTACGCCTGCGAGCCGGGGCGGGGGTCCGAGCCGGGAGCGGGGTGGGCGTGGTCGCGGATGCTCGCACGGTTGGGCGAGACGTGGGTGATCACCCGGCACGACTACCGGGCGTCCATCGAGCGGGAGCTCCGTTCGATGCCGGAGCGAGACCGGTTGACGTTCATCTACGTCGACCTCCCCGATGTGGCCAGATCCTGGCAACGTGGGGTTCGCGGGCTTCGGTCGTACTACCTCCTCTGGCAGATCGCGGCGCTGCGCGAGGCACGGCGTCTCCAACGATCGCTGCGGTTCGACGTCGTATGGCACCTCACGTGGGCGAACGCGTGGTACGGGTCCCTCGCAGCGCTCGCCGGGCGCCCGTTCGTCTACGGCCCCGTCGGCGGCTGCGTCGATCCGGCGTGGCGGCTCGTCTCACACCTCGGCCTGGACGGGGCCGCTTACGAGGTCGGAAGAGTCGTCGGTCGGGGCACCGCCCGCTACCTGAACCCGTTGGCGCGGATCTCGTGGTTGCGGGCCGACGTGATCCTGGCGCAGAACGCCGAGACCCGAGACTGGTTCCCGCGGAGGCACCGAGGCAAGACGACTCTGTTCCCCAATGCCGTCATCGCCGGCGACATCTCCGTGGCCGCGAGAGTCCCGGACAGAACCGATCCCCCGGTCGCGGTGTTTGCCGCGAG
>CALGFI010000061.1 GCA_937881155.1 uncultured bacterium
GAAGCCGCGAGCGCCTACCGCCGAGCGCTGGAGCTCGCGACGAACGAGACGGAGACGTCGTACCTGCTACGTCGCCTCGACGAGGTCACAACTCTTTCGTGAGGTAAGCCAGCACGGCGGCGAAGTGGATGGGCCCGTCATCACCGGGGATCGTCGCCCCGCCGATGTAGGGACCATGCGCAAATTCGTAACCGAGCCGCTCGTAGAGGGCCCTCGCCGCGGCGCCGTCTTCATCCTGTGCGACGGAAAGCCCGATCCGCAGCAAGCCTCCGTCACTAACGGCGCGCTCGACGACGTCCATCATCGCGGTTGCCGCACCGCGCCGACGGTGCTCCGGCGCGACGAAGACGTCGCGCACCTCAACACAGCGGCAACGGTGCGCGGAGATCGACCACTGCTCGTGACCGGGGAACAGGACGTGTGCCCGTCCTATGGGTACACCCGCGTCCCACGCCGCGAACTGCACGAGCGTGCCGCGACGCTGCGCCTCGAGCCGCCGTCCGAACTCGGCGGCGCTCCACGTCGGGAGCGACCGCGTCAACGCGTCCACGTCACGCTCGCCGAAGCGCCGGACTTCGAACGCGTCAGCCGATCGGCACCTCCGGCAGGCGCGCCAGCGCCGCCTCCTCCTGCGCCGGGTCGAACTCGACCTCCGGCAGTCGCGCGTTCAGGTAGTCGTCGTACGCCTGCATGTCGAAGTGCCCGTGGCCCGA
Organism: uncultured bacterium; assembly: GCA_937881155.1. Classification (GTDB taxonomy): domain Bacteria; phylum Actinomycetota; class UBA4738; order UBA4738; family HRBIN12; genus CALGFI01. Next base: position 714 of record CALGFI010000061.1, read on the forward strand.
CAACCCGATGAGGATCACGCGCGACTCGCCGGCGTCGCGCGCCGCCACCGCCTCGTCGATAGCTCCTCGGATCGCGTGCGCCGACTCCGGCGCCGGCACGATCCCCTGCGCCTTGGCGAACTGCACCGCCGCATCGAACACCTCGTTCTGCGAGTAGGCCCGCGCCTCCATGTGCCCCTCGCGAACGAGGAGCGAGAGCGACGGCGAGTCGCCGTGATACCGGAGTCCGCCGGCGTGAACCGGCGCGGGGACGAAGTCGTGACCGAGCGTGTACATCGGAAGGAGCGGCGTCATCTGCCCGGTGTCGCCGAAGTCGTACGCGAAACGTCCTCTGGTAAGCGTCGGACAGGCCGCCGGCTCTGTCGCCAAGAAGCGCATGTTCGGCCTATCGCCTCTCAGACGATCGGCCATGAACGGGTACGCGAGTCCACCGTAGTTCGAGCCGCCGCCGACGCAACCGACGACGACGTCCGGGACCTCGCCCGCCATCTCCATCTGCTCCTTGGCCTCGAGCCCGACGACGGTCTGGTGGAGCAGCACGTGGTTCAGGCACGAGCCGATCGAGTAGTTCGTGTCGTCGTTCGTCGCAGCGACCTCGATCGCCTCGCTGATGGCGATGCCGAGCGAGCCGGTCGAGTCGGGGTTCTCCTCCAGGATCTTCTTCCCCGCCTGTGTCGTCGACGTCGGCGAGGGACGAACCTCGGCGCCGAACGTCTCGATGAAGATGCGGCGGTACGGCTTCTGCTCGTACGACGCCTTCACCATGAACACCAGGCAGTCGAGATCGAAGAACGAACACGCCATCGCCAGCGACGAACCCCACTGCCCGGCGCCGGTCTCGGTGGCCAGCCGCCTCGCCCCGGCCTTCTTGTTGTAGAAGGCCTGCGCCACGGCGGTGTTCGGCTTGTGCGACCCCGCGGGCGACACGCCCTCGTACTTGAAATAGATGTGCGCCGGCGTGTCGAGCGCGCGCTCGAGCCGAGTCGCTCGATGAAGCGGCGAGGGTCGCCACAGCCCGTAGACGTCGATCACCTCGCCGGGGATGTCGATCCACTCGTCCGTCGAGACCTCCTGCAGGATCAGCTGCTCGGGGAAGAGCGGAGCGAACAGGTCGGGGGTAACCGGCTGCTTGGTCCCGGGATGCAGCGGCGGCAGGAGCTGGATGCCCGCACCGGCCATCACCGGCAACAGGTTCTGCCACGCCGATGGGATCCGGTCCTGCGGTAGGTCGAAACGCGTGCGTTCGGTCACGGGAAGCCCTCCTCGCCGGGGGACGCGAAGCCTAGCGACCGATGCCGAACGCTGCCACTCAGCGCGCGACGCGAGGTGTCCGGAACATCCCGCTCATGGAGTCCGCGTCCTCGTTCTGAGCCGTCAGGTGCCACTTGTGCGGCGCGATCAGGTGCTCGGCCTCGGGAGGTCCCCACGTGCCCTTCGCGTACTCGACGACGGGGGGCGGCTTCTCCATCACCGGCTCGAGGATCTCCCACGCGCGCTCGGCGGCGTCCTCGCGGATGAACAGGGAGTGATCTCCCTCCATCGCCTCTAGGAGCAGCAGCTCGTATGCGTCGAGGATCTCCTGCTGCGCGAAGTCCTCGGCGTAGTCGAACTCCATCGTCACTCGGCCGAGCTCCATCTCGGGCCCCGGCCTCTTCGCGTTGAACGCGATGGTGATCCCCTCGTTCGGCTGGATGCGGATCGTCA
>CALGFI010000062.1 GCA_937881155.1 uncultured bacterium
AGCTGGTCACGCTGACGCCGTCGAACCCGGATCGCCGGCTCCCGTTCATCCACGCGGTGTACGTCCTGTTCGAAGCCGTAGGTCAGTCGCCGGTGGCGCTGCTCGACGGTGCGGCGCTGACCGCACTTCGAACGGCCGCGGTGAGCGGTCTGGCCACGAGGCACCTCGCGCGCGCCGAGGCGAGCCGGCTGGCGATCTTTGGGGCCGGCGTACAGGCGAGGTCGCACCTGCGAGCGATGCTCGCGGTCCGCCCGATCGAGGACGTGGTGGTGGTCTCTCGCACACGCGAGCGCGCCGAGGCGCTCGTGAAGGAGGCCGGCGTGGACGCGCGCGTCGGCGCACCGGACGACGTGGGGGACCGCGATCTCGTGTGTACGTGCACGACGAGCGCGACGCCCGTGTTCGACGGCTCGATGCTCGCGCCGGGGACGCACGTGAACGCGGTCGGGGCGTACAGGCCGGACCTGCGCGAGCTCGACACGGAGGCGATCGAGCGGGCGCGCGTCGTGGTCGAAACACGCGAGGCCGCGATGGAAGAGGCAGGCGATCTGCTGATCGCGATGAAGGAGGGCGCGATCGGCGAGGATCACGTCGTGGCGGATCTGGCGGAGGTGGTCCGCGGCGTGACGGTGCGGCGAACGGACCAGGACGTCACGGTGTTCAAGTCGGTCGGCGTGGCGTTCGAGGACCTCGTCGTGGCGCGGGCGGCCGTCGATCAACTGGGCTCATGAGTCGAACCGCGGACGTCGTGATCGTCGGCGGGGGAGTGGTCGGCGCGAGCGCGGCATACCACCTCGCCTCGGCGGGAGCGGGCCGAGTTGTCGTGCTCGAGCGCGAGGATCGGCTGGGCGCCGGCTCGACCGGAGCGTGCGCGGGCGGGTTCCGAACGCAGTTCTCGAGCGAGGTGAACATCCGGCTCTCGCAGGCCAGCGTGCCGATGATCACGCGGTTCACCGAGGAGCACGGCCTTCCGCTCGACGTCGCGCAGCACGGATACCTGTTCCTCGTTCGCAACGAAGGGCTGTGGGGGGAGTTCGTGAGGGCGAACGAGCTTCAGCGCTCGCTCGGCGTGGAGGCGCAGCTGCTGTCGGCAGACGAGGCTGCGAAGCTCGCGCCCGGTATCGCCGTGGACGGAATCGTCGGTGCCTCGTACGGACCGGGGGACGGGATCGCCGATCCGTCCGGTCTGACGCTGGGGTACGCGACGCTCGCGCGGCGTCTCGGAGCGGAGATCGAGCTGGGCGTTGAGACTCGTCGAGCGGTCGTGGACGGAGGTCACGTTCGGGGCGTCGAGACGCGCGACGAGACGATCGATGCGCCGGTCGTCGTGAACGCCGCGGGTCCGTGGGCGGGCGAGCTCGCAACGACAGCTGGCGTCGACGTGCCGCTCGAACCGATCCCGCGGCACGTGCTCGTGACGGGAGCGTTCCCGGGCGTACCGGAGCGCCGAACGCTCGTGATCGACGCCGTTTCGAGCTTCTACTTCCACCGCGAGGGTACCGGCGTGCTGATGGGGATGGGGAGCCCGAACGAACGGCCGACGTTCGAGACACGGGTCGACGAGCGGTTCATCGCCGAGGAATTGCTACCGAAGGCGGTGGAGGTGTTCCCTCCGCTGGAGGAAGCCGCGGTCGAACACTCGTGGGTCGGCCTGTACGAGATGACGCCGGATCGTCACCCGATCATCGGCGAAGCACCCTGGGTTCCTGGCTTCTACCTCGCGAACGGGTTCAGCGGCCACGGCTTCCAGCACGCGCCGGTGGTGGGGAAGGTGTTGGCCGAGCTGATCGTGCAGGGTCGTGCCACAACCGTGGACATCTCAGGCCTTGGGCTGGAGCGGTTTCGAGCGGGGGAGCTCGTCAGGGAGCGCCACGTCGTGTAGCTGGTGCCGGGGGCGGGATTCGAACCCGCACGCGCTTTCGCGCAATGGCTTTTGAGGCCATCATGTCTGCCGTTCCATCACCCCGGCTATCTGTCAGTCTACTGGTCAACTCTTTGGGCCAATGAAGTTGTCCAACGCCGCGACGGCATCACGTCGCGCAACTGAGATGGTCGTCGACTTCGTATCCTGATGAAGTACCCCGATCGTGTCGCAGGTATCGCGAAATATCTGCAGGATGTCCGTCGATGTGTTCGTGAAGAAATATCTCGGATAGGCGTACTTTCGTTTCTGAACGCGATCGAGCACCCGACAGCCGTCGGAGTGAATCAGTCCACGCAACAACTGCCGTGGATAACGGCCAACGATCTGCTGCTGCCACTGTTCAAGTCGGATCGTCCGCCGATGCTTCACACCCGGCCCGTGCTGCGGAAAGACGCACGTCCAGTGCATCCAGTAGCCGCACACCTCCGTGCACCCATCCCGTGCGACGTTGAAGTGCTTCCTGCCCGGTGGCAGAACGCGTTCGATAGCTGTTCCGGCCAGACTCACGAGATGCGCGTAGCGCGTGTCCTGGTAGATGCTCAGACGGCTCGCGCGAGGACCGACAACGAT